>JBJKSP010000416.1:0-3867 GCA_046703865.1 Thiobacillaceae bacterium | reverse complement strand
TCTTCGACCAGTTCGCCGGCGCCACCATCACCCCCCGTGCGGTGGTCAAGGCCGTCAAGGGCGGGCTGGAATTCTTCGCCAAGGACAAGGCCCAGTTGCTGGATGAAACCGCCGTAGGCGCGACCCCCGGCTCGCGAAAGGCCGGGGCCGACAACAGGGATGATCGCGACCTGGAGGTCGCTCCTACAACCCCCGGCCCTGGGGCCAATGTCACGAAGGAATCCTCATGACCGACTATGCGCGCATTACCCGGGACGGGCTTTGGGACAACAACGTGGTGTTCGCCCAGATGCTGGCCCTGTGCCCCACCCTGGCCGTGACCAGCACGGCCACCAACGGGCTGGGTATGGGTCTGGCCACCTCGGCGGTGCTGCTGACCTCCAACGTGCTCATCTCCGCCGTGCGCCGCGTGGTCAGCGCCGAGGTGCGCATCCCCGTCTACATCGTGCTCATCGCCACCCTGGTCACCCTGGTGGACATGGGCCTCAACGCCTGGGCCCACGAACTGCACAAGGTACTGGGCCTGTTCTTCGCGCTGATCGTGGTGAACTGCGCCATCCTGGGCCGGGCCGAGGCCTTCGCCTCGAAGAATGCCGTGCTGCCTTCCGCCGTGGACGGCCTCATGATGGGGCTGGGTTTCACCGCCTCCCTGGTGGTGCTGGGCAGCGTGAGGGAGATCCTGGGCAGCGGCACCCTGTTCGCCCAGGCCCATCTCCTGCTGGGCCAGTCCTTCGCCTTCCTGGAATTGACGCTCATCCCCCATTACCGGGGTTTCCTGCTCATGATCCTGCCCCCCGGGGGGTTTCTGGCCATCGGTTTCCTGCTGGCCGGCAAGCGCGTCCTGGACCGGCGCCTGGCCGAGCGGGGATCGGCCATCGGGGCGCCGGAACCGGCGCTGGGATAACTGATTGGAGAGAACGCCATGCAGATCGCCGTCGCCTATTCCGAACCCGCCCAACAGGTCTGGCTTCGCATCGAGGTCCCAGAAGACAGCACGGTGGAGCAGGCCATCATCAAGTCGGGCATCCTGCGGCTGTTCCCGGGCATCGATCTGGAGGCCCAAAAGGTGGGGATCTACGGCAAGCTGGCCAAGCTGGACGCCCGGCTGCAGCCCGGGGACCGGGTGGAGATCTACCGGGGCATCACCGCCGACCCCAAGACCGTTCCCCGGCGCCGCACGAGCGAGGAGGACGACGAGGACGATTGATACCGGAAGCGGCAATCAATCGGTTCATTGGGGGACAAACCGGGACAGCGACAACTCCCCCAGTTGACAGCGGCCGCTCTTCACCAGCTCCGCCAGCTTGCCCACGCTCTGCTCTTCCAGGAGCTGAAACAGCACCTGCTTCACCGGGCGCCATTGGCAATGCATGGCGCAGGCCGTTTCGTCCGAACACGCCTTGAATCCCAGCAGGCATTCCGTCGTGGCCCGCTCGCCCCCGATGATCTCCAGGATCTCCTTCAAATTGAGCGACTGGGCGCTGCGGCCCAGCCGGTACCCGCCCAGCCTCCCGCGGGAAGACTCCACCACACCCGCGCGGGTGAACTGGAGCATCAGCTTGCTCAGGTAGGGCAGAGGCAGGCCCAGATGGGCGGCCATCTCCCTGCACATGACGAGGCTGCCCGGCGGACGGGTCGCCATGAGCACGAGGGCCTGGATGGCATACTGGCTGCTGCGGGAAAAGATCATGGGCTTCCGTCCGATCCGGATATCCGGATCTGAGCAAGCCACGTACCATGGACCTGTCGCGCCCGCCCGGTTCTTTATCGGACGCCAGGATGACGGCAGTTCAAGGGCTGAACGAAACAGAGGTTCGGGGCCAGACCTGCGACCCGGGCACTGTCCGATGTCCCAATCCGCACACCCGGTCCGTTGACTGTGGTGAAGACGACAATTCGGCGTGCGTGGCGCGGAGGAAAATGCGCCGGCAGCTCAGCAGGAAGAAGATGAAAAACGCCGTTCACCCCGAAGCTTCTCGGGATGAACGGCGAGTCTCAGTCGAACCCGTGCTCCGTTGCCCGCTGCCGACGGATGTCCGTATCCGCAGCGGGCCCTGGGCTTAGATCAGGCGGCCTTGGCGGCCTGCTTGCGCTCGAACCACTTTTCGGCCTCTTCGTCCCAGCTGTCGGTGCGCACGTAGGGGTTGGTACGCGGATGCACGATCATGTTGGGGTCGACCTCCAGGCCAATGCCTTCCAGGAAGTTCACCAGGCCGATGCGCTCGATCATCTCCCCGGTGCGCTCGTGCTCCAGCGCGTTCTCGGCGAAGAAGTCCAGGATGTTGCGCGACAGGTCGGTGAGCTTCTCGAAGTCCTCGTCGCTTTCCAGCTTCATGAACGGGATGACCACCGTGCCCATGGTGGCGCCGATCTTCAGCACCCCCTTGCCGCCCACCAGCACCGTCACGCCCTTGTCCTTGCCCGGCAGCAGCGCCCCGGGCATGACGTTCAGGCAGTGCATGCAGCGCACGCAGTCGTGGTTGTTGATCTCCAGGCAGTGCGCGTCGCTCACCGCCACCTTCGACACTCCCTCGCCGGCCGGCGCCCCGTCGTTCTTCTTCAGCTGGATGGCCTTGGTCGGGCAGTTGTTCACCACCATGTTGATCAGGTCTTCCATGCTGTGGTTGTTCATCCACTCGCGCGCCAGACCCTCGTCCACCTGGATGTTGTCGCGCCAGGTGCCGATGGTGGCCATGTCCGAGCGCTGGATGGCGTTCACGCAGTCGTTCGGGCAGCCGGAGAACTTGAACTTGAACTTGTAGGGCAGGCTGGGACGGTGCATGTCGTCCAGGTTGTTGTTGATCACGGTCCGCAGCGCCCGCGCCTCGTCGAAGTTGGACATCTCGCAGCGCGCCGCCCCCACGCAGGACATGGAGGTCCTGAGCGCCGGACCGGCCCCGCCCAGGTCGAAGCCCAGCTCGTTGAGCTTGTCGAAGGAGCGCTGCACGTCCTCGGTCTTGATGCCCTGGAACATGATGTCGCCGGACTGGCCGTGGAAGGCGATCAGGCCGGAGCCGCCGCTCTCCAGCCAGGCGTCGCACAGCTGGCGCAGCAGGTCGGAGCTGTAGTGCATGCCGGCCGGCGGCTGGATGCGCAGGGTATGGAACTCGGCCGCCTCGGGGAATTTGGGCTTGCCGTTTTCCTTCAGTTCGGTGAAGCGCGGGATGATGCCGGCGCCGTAGCCCACCACGCCCACGGTGCCGCCCTTCCAGTAACCGAACTTGGTCTCGTAGGAGGTCTCCAGCTGGCCGAGCAGGTCGACCATCATCGGGTTGTCCTCCGCCAGGCGCTTCAGCCCCGTGACGAAGGACGGCCACTTGCCCTTCTCAAGTTCGTCCAGCATGGGGGTCGGATGCAGCTTTTCCATGTCAACTCCTTTTCAGATGGGTCCTTAAGGCATGTGAGCCTCAGCTTACACCTATTAGTTGACTTTTTTCCTCGGAAATTCGGGTAGGAACGTATTACCCGCACGGGTAGTACACGCCAGTAAGGTCTTTCCCGAGCTGGACTGTATGGACTGTTATGACGCTTTTCGGTGGTCTGTTGAGCGTTCGGGGTTGGTGCAAGGTTTTTGTCTGACAGCAGCGGGTCAGTTCCGGTCAGTGGAGACGGGTCTGACACTTCGGACAAATTGGGCTAACCCACGGATTGCGAAAAAGCCGTAATTGGGGTTGTACTGCGTCGACAACTTTGGTTGACATTTAAAGAAATACGGGATTCCAGACTAGCCGGAATCCCGCGTGGTTTGGTGGGCCCGCAGGGACTCGAACCCTGGACCAAGGGATTATGAGTCCCCTGCTCTAACCGACTGAGCTACAGGCCCTCGGCGGGGAACCCGCCGGATGGATGTTCAGGTCTCCAGGAAGC
>JBJKSP010000415.1:0-9998 GCA_046703865.1 Thiobacillaceae bacterium | reverse complement strand
GGAGCGCAGGCGATGGTTGTTCCATCGCCAAGCTTCGCAACGCCGCAGACGCGCTTTGTCGTGGCAACCCGAAGGGACGGCTCGATTTTGGCCCATCGCCGCGTTGCGGATCGCTTGCAGTGGCCCGCACTGCGGCGCGCTCCGCGCCTTGCGCTGCATCCAAAATCGGGCCGTCGCGCACGGGGTATTAAGTCCGACAGGCTGCTAGACGCGCCAGCCAGTTAAGGTCCGCCCAGCCCCGCTCACCGGCACCGGCGGCGTCGAGGCGCAGGAAGGGCGCATCGGGCTCGCCCAGGTCGCTGAGCACCGCCAGGGCGCCACTGAAGTCGTGATCCCGGGTGTAATCGTTCACGGTCACCACCGTGCCCAGGCCCGCGCCCAGCGAGGCGCGCAGGCCGTTCGCCGAATCCTCGAAGGCCAGGCATTCGGAGGGCCGGAGCCCCAGCCTTTCCAGGGTCCAGTGATAGATGTCCGCAGCCGGCTTCTTGGCCGGGACGATATCCCCCGCCCCGATGGCCCGGAACCATCGTTCTCCGTTGGCAGCCAGTCTGTGCTGCAGCAGCGCCGTCACGTTCGCGGGGGTAGTGGTGGTGGCGATGGCCAGGGTCATGCCCGACCCACGGGCCTCCTCCAGCAGCCGCCTGACGCCGGGCCTGAGCGGGATGTCGCCCCGGCCCAGCAGCTCGGTATAGTGGCGCGTCTTGGCCCGGTGCAGCTCCGCCACCAGATCATCGAAGTCGGCGGGCCGCGTCCAGTCCTGACGGTAATGATCCACGTAGCGGCGGATACGCTCCTTGCCGCCCGTCACCGCCAGGAGCTCGCCATAAAGCTCAACGTCCCATTCCCAATCCAGACCGAATTCCCTGAAGGCGGCGTTGAAGGCCGGCCGGTGACCGTCCCGCTCCGTATCGGCCAGGGTTCCGTCCACATCGAAGATGAATGCCTTTATCATTGTGATATCGCCTGCAAAATGATAGTTTATTAGAGAAATCTGATACGTCGATGTCCAGAACAATCGAGGCCAAGCGAGTGCTGATTGCCGCCAACAATCCCGAGTTCGACGCCGTCTTCGACGGCACCCTCTACAGCCTGTTGTCGTGGACCCAGCTGAGCGCCTTCTGGTCGGGACTGGATCTGTCCGCCGGCTGGTACTTGTACGCGGTGGGAGAACCCCGGCCCGATCAACCCGCCGACGCGGAGCATGTCCAGGCCTTCACGCGGGAAATCGACGCCCTGCTGCGCAAGGAGCACCACGAGGACTATTGCGGCATCGTCTACACGGACGATGTCGAAAGGCCCAGCCTGGTCAAGATCTACGACCCGAACCACCTGGGCACCTCCTGCGGCTCCAGCAAGCACCGCATCCTGCCCGGATGGGTGATGAGCCTGCTGCCGCCATCCGACTTGACTCCCAGTCACTACCTGCCCCAGAACCGGCGCAGATGGTGGCAGGGTTTTCTCGACCTCATCCGGGGCGGCGAAACAGCCGCCTGATGCCGGAACGTGAAAAAAGCGGCAACGGCCGCTTTTTTCACGGGCACGCAGCCTCTCTCATCAGTGGGCGGCGGTATCCTCGTCGGCCGTGGGCGCGGGGCTGGGGGCGGGGGCGGGCGGATCGAGCAGCACCTTCATGGACAGACGCATGCGGCCCTTGTCGTCCGTCTCCAGGACCTTCACGCGCACCGACTGGCCTTCCTTGAGATAGTCGGAGACGGCGTTGACCCGCTCCTGGGCGATCTGCGAGATGTGCAGCAGACCGTCCCTGCCCGGCAGGATGTTCACGATGGCGCCGAAGTCCAGGATGCGCAGCACGGTGCCTTCGTAAACGCGGCCCACTTCCACCTCGGCGGTGATCTCCTCGATGCGCTTCTTGGCGACCTCGCCGGATTCCATGCTGACGCAGGCGATCTTGACGGTCCCGTCCTCCTCGATGTCGATCTGGGTGCCGGTCTCCTCGGTGAGGGCCCGGATCACCGCACCGCCCTTGCCGATCACGTCCCGGATCTTTTCGGGATTGATCTTGATGGAGATGATGCGGGGCGCGAACTCGCTCATCTCGGCCCGGGGGCCTGCGATGGCACCGTGCATCATGCCGAGGATCTGCATCCGGGCCTCCCGGGCCTGGCTCAGGGCCACCTGCATGATCTCCTTGGTGATGCCCTGGATCTTGATGTCCATCTGCAAGGCGGTGACTCCATTGGTCGTGCCGGCCACCTTGAAGTCCATGTCGCCCAGGTGGTCCTCGTCGCCCAGGATGTCGGTCAATACCGCAAAGCGGTTGCCCTCCTTGATCAGGCCCATGGCGATGCCCGCCACGTGGTCCTTCAGGGGCACGCCGGCATCCATGAGCGCCAGGCTGCCGCCGCACACCGAGGCCATGGAACTGGAACCGTTGGATTCGGTGATCTCCGAGACCACGCGGATGGTGTAGGCGAACTCCTCCTTGGTGGGAAGCATGGCCAGCAGGGCACGCTTGGCCAGGCGCCCGTGGCCGATCTCCCGGCGCTTGGGGCTGCCCACCCGGCCGGTCTCGCCGGTGGCGAAGGGGGGCATGTTGTAATGCAACATGAAACGGTCGGTGTACTCGCCGGTCAGGGCATCGATGATCTGTTCGTCCCTGCCGGTGCCAAGGGTGGCTACCACCAGTGCCTGGGTCTCGCCCCGTGTGAACAGGGCGGAACCATGAGCACGGGGCAGCACGCCGGTGCGGATGGTGATGGGGCGCACGGTGCGGGTGTCCCGGCCGTCGATGCGGGGCTCGCCGGACAGGATGCGGCTGCGCACCACCTGGGCCTCGATGTGGTGGAACAGGTCCTTCACCACGTTCACCTGCTCGGTGGACATGTCCTCGGTCAGCATCTCGGCGAAGACCCGGTTGCGGACCTCGTCCACGGCGCTGACGCGGGCCTGCTTCTGCCTGATGGTATAGGACTGCTTGAGGTCCTCCTCGCACAGGCCCTTCATGCGTTCCACCAGTTCGTTGTCGGTCTCGGGCGGGCTCCAGTCCCAGGGCTCCATGCCTGCCTCGTCGGCCAGGTCCAGGATGGCGTCGATGGCCGCCTGCATCTGCTCGTGGCCGTACACCACCGCGCCCAGCATCACATCCTCGGACAATTCGTGGGCCTCGGACTCCACCATGAGCACCGCGCTCTCGGTCCCGGCCACCACCAGGTCCAATTGGGAGCTCTTCAGCTCCGTGAGGGTGGGGTTGAGGACGTACTGGCCGTCGATATAGCCCACCCGGGCTGCGCCGATCGGGCCGTTGAAGGGCACGCCGGACAAGGTCAGCGCCGCGGATGCCCCCAGCATGGCCGGGATGTCGGAGTCCACCTCGGAGTTGGAGGACATGACCGTGGCGATGATCTGGACTTCATTGAAGAAGCCGTCCGGAAACAAGGGGCGGATGGGCCGGTCGATCAGACGGCAGGTGAGGATCTCCTTCTCGGAGGGCTTGCCCTCGCGCTTGAAGAAGCCGCCCGGAATGCGCCCGGCGGCATAGGCCTTTTCCTGATAATCGACGGTCAGCGGGAAGAAGTCCTGGCCCGGCTTGACTTCATTCTTGGCCACCACGGTGACCAGCACCACGGTGTCGTCCATGTTCACCATCACCGCGCCAGAGGCCTGGCGGGCGACTTCACCCGTTTCCAGGGTGACTTGGTGACGCCCGTATTGAAAGCTTTTCTTGACAGGGTTCACGCTGACCTCATTGATCGTTGACTGCTCGCCTGGCAGGGCCAGGACGCTTGACTCGGGACGCGCCTACTTGCGCAGGCCGAGGCGCTCGATGAGCTGGCGGTAGGAATCGGCATTCCTGTCCTTGAGGTAGTCCAGGAGACGGCGGCGGCGGCTGACCATTTTGAGGAGACCACGGCGGGAATGGTGATCCTTGCCATGCGTCTTGAAATGACCGGTCAGATCGTTGATGCGTGCCGTCAGCAAGGCGACCTGGACCTCGGGGGACCCGGTGTCGGCCGCGGCGCGCTGATAATCCTTGACGAGCTGCGCCTTCTGCGTCGTGTCGATGGCCATTACAACTGCTCCGGTGGAAAAACGAGCATTTTACCCGCGACTTCCGGGTTTCCTCAAGCAATTCATGGCGGTGTCCCGCGTCAGCCCTGCACCAGCCGCCTGGGCGCCGCCTTGCCTTCCTCGTTGACCACGGCCACGCCCATAAAGTCGTCCTGGGGTCCGTAGACGCGCAGCATCTCCCCCACCCTCAGGCCCGTGCGCCAAATGGCCTGGCCGTGGCCGAGCTGCCAGGCCGCCTCCGGGTCCAAGTCCAGCCGGGGGAGGCCCTGGACCAGGCGATCAACGGCCAGGAGACGGCCTTCGCGCTCCTCCGGTCCCATCCCCTCCAAGTCCGGCCAGGTCACGGCATCGGCGAGGCCAAACGGGCCCACGGCCTCGCGGCGCAGCCGCTCGAGGTGGGCACCGCATCCCAGCGCCCCGCCGATGTCCTCGGCCAGGGTGCGGACATAGAACCCCTTGCCGCAATGCACCCGCAGGGACAGCCTTTCCCCGTCGAACCCCGTCAGTTCCAGCGCATGGATCCTGACCGGACGGGGCCGGCGTTCGATCTCCTGTCCCCGGCGGGCGTATTCGTAAAGCGGACGGCCGTCGTGCTTGATGGCCGAGTGCATGGGGGGGGTCTGCAGGAATTCCCCCTGAAATCGGGGCAAGACGCCGCCGATGTCCGCCTCGGTCACCCGTACCGGCCGGGTCTCCAACACCTCGCCTTCGGGATCGCCCGTGGCGGTGCGCACCCCCAGGCGCAGTTGCGCCAGATAGACCTTGTCGGCGTCGAGGAGGAACTGGGAGAACTTGGTCGCCTCGCCCAGGCAGATGGGCAGCAGACCGGTGGCGAAGGGGTCCAGGGTGCCGGTGTGGCCGGCCTTTTGCGCCCTGAGGAGGCGCTTGACCTTCTGCAACGCCAGATTGGAGCTGAACCCCGCCGGCTTGTCCAACAGCAGCACGCCATCGAGCCGCCGGCGTTTGGGAATATCCCTAGTCATCCTCGCGGTGATGGCGGCGGTCTTCTTCCACCGCCTGCTCGATGAGATGGGTCAGGTGCGCGCCGCGCTCGATCGAGACGTCGTACTGGAACAGCAGCTGTGGCACCGTGCGCATGCGCATGCGGTGGGAGAGTTCCGTGCGCAGGAAACCCGCCGCATGCTGCAGGGCCTTCTGCACCTCGGGATGCACGCCTGTGAGCTGGGTGTAGAAGACCTTGGCGTGTTCCAGGTCCGGGCTCACCTCCACGGCCGTGAGGGTCACGCCCGTAATCCGGGGGTCCTTCATCTCGCGCATGAGCACGCCGGCCAGCTCATGTCTGATCTGCTCGGCGACTCGGCGTGCGCGGGGGTTGGCGTGGGGCATGGGGATGGATTGGGTAGTGGGTAGTGGGTAGTGGGTAGTGGGTAGTGAGTAGTGGGAAACGAACGATCCACTCCCCACTACCCACTCCCGGGTTCACAAGGTCCTGGCGACCTCCACCACCTCGTAGAACTCCAGGTGGTCGCCCTCCTTCAGGTCGGCATAGTTGCGCAGGGACAGGCCGCATTCGAAGCCCGCCTTGACCTCGCGCACGTCGTCCTTGAAGCGCTTGAGGGAATCCAGGTCCCCATCGTGGATCACTACGTTGTCGCGCAGCACCCGCGCGCGGGCCGCACGCTTGATCGTACCGTCCAGAACCATGCAGCCGGCCACCGTACCCACCTTGGGGATACGGAACACCTGGCGCACCTCGGCCGTTGCCAGGACGTTCTCCTTTTTCTCTGGAGAGAGCAGCCCGCTCATGGCCGCCTTCACGTCGTCCACTGCCTCGTAGATGATGTTGTAGTAGCGGATGTCCACGTCGGAATGCTCTGCCAGCTTGCGGGCCTGGGCGTCCGCACGCACGTTGAAGCCGATGAAGACCGCATTGGACGCGATGGCCAGGTTCACGTCGGATTCCGAGACCGCGCCGACGGCGGCGTGGATGATGTTGACCTTGACCTCGTCGGTGGAAAGCTTCTGGAGGGCGTGGGCCAGGCCCTCATAAGAGCCCTGCACATCGCCCTTGAGGATCAGGGGCAGCTGTTTCACCTCGCCCTCGCCCATCTGCTCGAACATGGTCTCCAGCTTGGCCGCCTGCTTCTTGGCCAGCTGGACGTCCCTGAACTTGCCGTGGCGGAACAGGGCGATCTCCCTGGCCTTGCGCTCGTCGGGCAGGGCCATGACGTCTTCGCCCGCCCCGGGCACGTCGGACAGGCCCTGGATCTCGACGGGGATGGCCGGCCCGGCCTCCTGCACCGGCTTGCCGTTTTCGTCCAGCATGGCCCGCACGCGGCCGTAGACGGAACCCGCCAGAATCACGTCCCCCCGCTTCAGGGTTCCGGATTGCACCAGCACCGTGGCCACAGGACCGCGTCCCTTGTCCAGGCGCGACTCGATCACCACGCCCTTGGCCAGGCTGTCCGCCGGCGCCTTCAGCTCCAGCACCTCGGCCTGGAGCAGGATGGCGTCCAGCAGGTTGTCGATGCCCTGGCCGGTCTTGGCGGAGACATCCACGAACATGGTCTCGCCGCCCCATTCTTCCGGCACCACGCCCTCGCTGGAGACCTCCTGCCGGATCTTGTCGGGATTGGCCTCGGGTTTGTCGACCTTGTTCACCGCCACCACGATGGGCACGTTGCCGGCCTTGGCGTGGTGGATGGCCTCCCGAGTCTGCGGCATCACGCCGTCGTCGGCCGCCACCACCAGGATCACCAGGTCGGTGACCTTGGTGCCCCGGGCGCGCATGGCCGTGAAGGCCTCGTGGCCCGGCGTATCCAGGAAGGTGACGATGCCCTTGGGCGTATCCACGTGATAGGCGCCGATGTGCTGGGTGATGCCCCCAGCCTCGCCGGCGGCCACCCGGGAGCGGCGGATGTAGTCCAGGAGGGAGGTCTTGCCGTGGTCCACGTGGCCCATCACGGTGACCACCGGGGCCCGAGACTTGAGTTCCGCTTCCTTGTGCTCGGCCGCCTCTTCCAGATAGGCCTCGGGGTTGTCGGTGGGGGCGGGCTTGGCCACATGCCCCATCTCCTCCACCACGATCAGGGCGGTGTCCTGGTCCAGCACCTGGTTGATGGTGACCATGGAACCCATCTTCATGAGCACCTTGATGACCTCGGCGGCCTTGACCGACATCTTGTGGGCCAGGTCGGCCACGGTGATGGTCTCGGGCACCAGGACCTCCCGCACCACCGGCTCGGTCGGCGGCACGAAATGCTGGGCCTCGCCCTCGGTCTTGTGCTTGGCCTTGCGCGTACGCCAGCCGCTCTCCGCCTCCACGGCGCCGCGGACCCGCAGTCCCTTCTTGCCGGCACTCTCATCGGCATCCTTGCCCTTCTTGCCGGCCTTCTCGCCCTTGTGCTTGACCGTGGGCTTGATCTCGCCTGCCGGCTTGGCCTCCGCGGGCTTCGCGGTCGCCGTCGGGGCCTCCTGGGCCTGCTTGAGCGCCACCGCCTTGAGTTCCTCGTCAGCCTGTTTGCGCGCCTGTTCGCGTTCCTGCTTGGCCTTGAGCTCCGCCTCCTGCACCGCGCGCAGTTCGGACTGCCGGCGGGTCTCATCCTCGCGGACCTTGAGTTCCTGATCGTCGATGACCGGGACGGCCGAGGGGACTTCCCGATCGATGCCCGGCACGGCCGTCTCGGCGGTGGGCGACTCCCGCCTCACCAGCACACGCTTCTTGCGCACCTCCACCTGGATGGTCCGGGACTTGCCGGTGCTGTCCGCGGTCTTGATCTCGGAGGTCTGCTTGCGGGTCAGCGTGATCTTGGCCTTGGGCTGCTTGGCACCGTGCTTGTCCCGCAGGTAATCCAACAACCGGGCCTTATCCTGGTCGCTCAGCGCATCTTCCGCCGCCTTGACCGTCACACCCGCCGCCTGCAACTGCTCGATCAGCAGCGCGGCCGGCACCTTGAGTTCATTGGCGAATTGTTCGACGTTCATCATTTTGACAACTCCACCCGCTCAGGCAAACCACGGCGCACGGGCCGCCATGATGAGTTCCTTGGCGCGCTCTTCGTCCATGTCGGTGAGTTCCACCAGATCATCCAACGCCAGGTCGGCCAGATCCTCGGTGCTCTTCACGCCCTGCTCGGTCAGCTTGGCGGCCGTCTCCGCGTCCATGCCATCCAGGCTCATCAGGTCCGTGGAATCCTTCTCCACCGTTTCTTCCCGGACGATGGCCGCGGTCTGCAGGGCGTTGCGCGCCCGGGCGCGCAGCTCGTTCACCGTGTCCTCGTCGAAGGCCTCGATCTCCAGCATCTCCGCCAGAGGGACGTAGGCCACCTCTTCCAGGGTGGAGAAGCCCTCCTCCACCAGCACGTCGGCCACATCCTCGTCCACGTCCAGCTTTTGCATGAACAATTCACGCACGCTCAGGGCCTCGTTTTCCTTTTTCTCCTCGGCCTCGGTCTCGGTCATGATGTCGATTTCCCACCCGGTCATCTCCGAGGCCAACCGGACGTTCTGTCCACCCCGGCCGATGGCGTTGGCCAACTGGTCCTCGTCCACCACCACATCCATGCTGTGGGTCTCCTCGTCCACCACGATGCTGGATACCTCCGCGGGTGCCAAGGCGTTGATGACGAATTGAGCGGGTTCGGGCGACCACAGGACGATGTCCACCCGTTCACCGTTGAGCTCGTTGGTCACTGCCGTGACCCGCGAGCCACGCACGCCGATGCAGGTCCCCTGGGGATCGATGCGAGGATCGTTGGACTTCACCGCGATCTTCGCGCGGATGCCGGGGTCCCTGGCAGCGGCCCTGATCTCGATGAGGCCTTCCTGGATCTCGGGCACCTCCAGCTCGAACAGCTTCATGATGAATTCCGGTGCCGTGCGCGAGAGGATGAGCTGTGGACCGCGCCCTGCCCGCTCCACCCGCATGAGGTAGGCCCGTATCCGGTCGCCCACGCGCAGGTTTTCCTTGGGGATCATCTGGTCCTTGGCCAGCAAGCCTTCGATGCGGCCGGACTCCATGATGGCGTTGCCCCGTTCCATCCGCTTGATGGTCCCGAAAACCAGGGTCTCGTCCCTGGCCAGGAAGTCGTTCAGGACCTGGTCCCGTTCCGCATCCCGGATCTTCTGCAGGATCACCTGCTTGGCGGCCTGGGCGCTAATGCGGCCGAACTCGACGGCCTCCAGGGACTCCTCGACCAACTGCCCAAGCTCGATCCCCGGTACCCGCTTCTGGGCCTCGCTCAGGGTCAGCTGGCGGTCGGCATGCTCGATCTCGGCATCGTCGGGGAGCACCTCCCAGCAGCGGAACGCCTGGTAGTCGCCGGTATGGCGATCGATCTCGACGCGTACCTCCACGTCCTCGTGGAAACGCTTCTTCGTGGCATGGGCCAAGGCAGATTCCAGGGCACCGAACACCACGTCCAGATCCACGTTCTTTTCGCGCGCCAGCGCATCCACCAATTGCAGCACTTCCCGACTCATGACTTCCTCCGGGCCAAACCTTGTCTCGCCATCTCCGGTGCCAGACGCGCCGATTCGATATCGGACAACGGAAACGCCGCCCTGCCTGTCTCCGTTTCCAGCACCACTTGTCCATCCTCCACCCCGTCCAGGACGCCGACGAACTTCCTGCGTCCGTCCAGGGGCATACGCAGCTTGAGCTGCGCACGTTCGCCACGGAAGCGGATGAAGTCGGGCTCCTTCACCAGGGGCCGGTCCAGCCCCGGCGAGGAAACCTCGAGCCGTTCATAAGCCACCTCTTCCACGGCAAGCAAGCGGGTCAGCTGATTGCTCACCCGTACACAGTCGTCCAGCGCGATACCGTCAGGTTTGTCGATATACACGCGCAACAGACCGCGTCCCTCCCGCTCCAGGGTCACCAGTTCATAGCCCAAGCCGTTGACAGTCGTCTCGATCCTCGCCTGCAAATCCATGCCGAACAAACAAAAAATGGGCTGAAAGCCCATCTTTGATCTAAAGAAGTTTTGGATTATATCAGTTTTCTGGAT
>JBJKSP010000414.1:0-5718 GCA_046703865.1 Thiobacillaceae bacterium | reverse complement strand
GTATTGGGGAGCACCGGATCAGGTAAAAGCTGGGCTGTGGCGTTGATCCTGGAGCGTGCGGCGGGTCTGAAGTTTCCCAATCTTATCGTTTTCGATATGCACGGGGAGTACGCGCCGCTTTGCGATGGCGAGCATGCGATCGCCAAGTCATTCCGAATCGCCGGGCCGGGTGATCTGGACGCACCGGACGACCAGTGCCTGTTCCTGCCGTATTGGTTGCTCAACCGCGAGGAAATGCTCGCGATGATTTTGGACAGAAGCGATGACAATGCGCCCAACCAGGCAGCACGGTTTACTGAGCATGTGCGCGCGTTGAAGGAGAAGAAACTGACCGACTTGGGCAAGGCCGACGTTCTACAGACGTTCACCGTCGACTCGCCGATTCCATATCAGGCTAGCGACCTGATACAACTTCTCAATGCTGACAACACACAGCGGGTCGAAGGTGCAAAGGCCGGTACCGACAAGGCCGGCCCTTGGTACGAGAAGCTCACACGGTTCATCGTCCGGTTAAAAGCCAAGATGGAAGATCGACGCTATGGCTTCATGTTCCAACCTCCAGCTCAATCTGCCGACTATGGCTGGTTGGCCGTTATGCTGAAGCAGCTGTTCGCGGCGGACGAAAAAGGCTCCGGAATCAAGATTATCGACTTTTCAGAAGTGCCGTCGGATGTGCTGCCCATCGTAACCGGTGTACTCGCACGCCTGATCTATAACATCCAGTTCTGGATGGAACCTGACGCACGTCACCCGCTGACCATTGTTTGTGATGAGGCACACCTGTATCTGCCGGTACGTGATGCGGCGGAGGCAGCCGAAAAGCGCGCGCTCGAATCATTCGAACGTATCGCCAAGGAAGGACGAAAGTATGGCGTGTCGCTCCTTGTGGTCAGCCAGCGGCCTTCCGACGTGAGCCGGACTATCCTCAGTCAGTGCAACAACTATCTCGTCCTTCGACTCACCAACGATCAAGATCAGAACGTGGTTAAGCGTCTGGTTCCCGAGTCCATGGGGGGAATTACCGACATCCACCCGTTGCGGGACACGGGTGAGGCATTTTTACTGGGTGATTCCATCCTACTACCTACGCGTATCAGACTCGATAAACCGCTGACGCCACCAGCAAGCGCAACTCGGCAGTTCTGGACGGAGTGGGCAAACAACAAACCCGATTCGGATGCTGTGGGGCGAGCAGTAGAAACACTCAGAAAGCAAACCCGCACGGTTCAAGAGTGAACCTGGCGTCTGTTCCGAGTGGCCACCATCAACTTGCCATGAAGGATGATTCGAAAAGCTGACGCTGGCCGCGATTTCTTGACGAGGGCCCGCAGTCCCAACCATTGCTGACTGAGTCACTCAAGCCGCCTACCGGCAGCTATGGCCGATAACCGGCCGATGCTGTTGGCAGCCATCTCGGCCAGGTGGCTGCACTTGTTGCATCGATAAATCGCCATTGGGCTCCCTCTGTTGTTTTTACAGGCTATGTTGCTCTTTTGGCAGATATACCCTAGGTCGAACTGCCCGAATGGAGCAGTGCGTCCTCATCGGTACAGCAGCTACCCATCTCTTTCCCCAAGCCAGACTGCCTCGTCCGCCGCTGCCATGGCCTCCAGGTCGCCCGGTTCCGCGGCCGGGTCGTCCACCCATTGCCGCAGGATCTCGCTGCCGTTGATGAGGTCGATGGCCAGCCGGTCGTATTCGTATTCGTAGGGGAAGTCGCGCCACAGGGGATAGTCCTCGTACAGCGTGCGGATCGCCTTGAACGCCAGGGCCGTGAGGCGCCAGGGACGGAAGGCCCGGTGGTCGTAGGCGCCGGCCTCCACGTGGATCTGCACCCCGGCGCAGAGCCGGCCGGCGTGCTTGTGGAAGGTGGGCTCGAACCAGCATTCCCGCAGGCGGCAGCCTTGCATCCAGTCCGGCGCCAGCCGTTCCATTGCCGTCAGCAGCCGGCGGGGCTCCAGGTCGGGGGCGCCGAAAAGTTCCAGGGGGCGGGTGGTGCCGCGCCCCTCGGACAGGGTAGTGCCCTCCAGCATGACCGTGCCGGCGTAGCAGCGGGCCATCCACAGGTTGGGCGCATTGGGACTGGGATTGACCCAGGCGCGCTCGCCCTGGGGCCAGCCGTGGCCGGGGGCGCGGTCCGGGTCCCAGCCTTCCATCTCCACCACCCGGTAGTCCACGTCCAGCTTGAGCGTGTCCACGAACCAGTGGCCCAGCTCCCCCAGGGTGAGGCCGTGGCGCATGGGTAATGGCCCCGCGCCCACGAAGCTCTCCCACCCCGGACGCAGGGCGAGTCCTTCCACGGGGCGTCCCGCCGGGTTGGGCCGGTCCAGCACGACCACGGCCTTGCCGTGGACGGCGGCGGCCACCAGCACGTAGCGCAGGGTGGTGATGAAGGTGTAGATGGGGCAGCCCAGGTCCTGCCGGTCCACCAGCAGCACGTCGAAGGCGTCCATCATGGACGGCGTGGGCCGGCGCACCGTGCCGTAGAGGCTGAACACGGGGATGGCGTGGACGGGGTCCAGGAAGTCCGGCGACTCCATCATGTTGTCCTGTTTGTCGCCGCGCAGGCCGTGCTGGGGGCCGAAGGCGGCGGTCAGCGACAGATCGGGCAGGGCCGCCAGGGCATCCAGGGCGTGGGTCAGGTCTGCCGTCACCGAGGCGGGATGGGCCAGCAGGGCGATGCGCCGACCCCGCAGGGGCTCGCGCAGGCCGGGGTCGGCAAGCAGGCGGTCGAGGCCGAACTTCATGGCGACTCCTTAATGGGCAAGCGGTTCATGGCGCGGGGCGTTCGAGTGCCAGGGCGAAGCCGCCAGTATGGTGGAAATCCGGCCGCTCCGTGGGATGACGCAGCGCCCAGTAGGAAAGCCCCCCGTCCGCCGCCTCCACCACCGCGCACAGGCCCAGTTCCAGGCGTGCCCCGGCCGGCAGTGCCTGGGGACGGATCACTGCCTCCAGCACCAGGCGGTCAGCGTGCACGTGGCACACGATGTCCGGGGCCACCACCGGCGCCGGCGTCCCGCCCTCCCGGTAGCGGCCGAAGTCGTAGACTTGCCACTGCCCCGAGGGCGAGAGGTTGAACTCCCGGTAGGCGGTTGCCGACGCGTCCCGGAGGAAGGCCTCGAAGCAGGTCCGGCGCCAGAGGCCGTCGGCGCGGTCCGGTGTCAGGGGAGGCGGGATGCGCAGGCGGGCCGGATCGCCCGCCAGGGTGTAGGACAGGGCCAGGCTCCCGTCAGGCCTCCAGGTAACCGCCGCTTCGATCCCGCTCACCGCGGTGGCGGGGGTCCGGGGGTGGCGGATGAGCGGATGGACGCCCGGGCCGCTGCCCGTCCCACTGCTGCCCAAAGGCCCGGCCATCAGGTCATGGTGAAGGCCACGAAGGCCACCTCGTCGCCGGCCTTGACCGGCACGTCCATGGTCTCGGGAAACTCTTTGTTCACCGTGATCTTCATGCCGGGCTTGGGCTCGGCGAAGACTTCGGCCCAGGCGTCGCCGCGACGGGCCAGGTGCTTCATCAGGTCGCCCAGGGTCTTCACGGTCAGGGGCAGGAACAGGTATTCGCTTTCCCGGTTGAGCATCTCCACCAGGTGGCCGAAGTAGAGGAGGGTGATCTGCTGGCTCATGGTCTGAAAGAGTCCGATGACTATGTTCGGATTCTAACCCGGCGGCCCCGGTTATAATGCCCGGTCATGCCCGCCGATCTCCTCGAAGGACTCAACCCTGAACAAAGCGCCGCCGTCACCGCGGCAGGGAACACCCTGGTCCTGGCGGGGGCGGGCTCCGGCAAGACCCGGGTGCTCACCACCCGCATCGCCTGGCTGATCCAGACCGCCCAGGTCTCGCCCATGGGCGTGCTGGCCGTGACCTTCACCAACAAGGCGGCCAAGGAGATGCTGGCGCGCCTGTCGGCCATGCTGCCCATCAATACCCGGGGCATGTGGGTGGGGACCTTCCACGGCCTGTGCAACCGGCTGCTGCGCACCCATCACCGGGAGGCGGGGCTGCCCCAGCTGTTCCAGATCCTGGACTCGGCCGATCAGCTCTCGGCGGTGAAGCGGCTGCTCAAGGCCCTCAACGTGGACACGGACCGGTTCGAGCCGCGCAAGGTCCAGGCCTTCATCAACGCCAACAAGGAGGAGGGACTGCGCGCGGACCGGGTGGAGGCCTACGACCCCTACACCCGGCGCCTGGTGGAGCTCTACGCCGAATACGACGCCCAGTGCCAGCGCGAGGGGGTGGCGGACTTCTCCGAGCTGCTGCTGCGGGCCTACGAGCTCCTGTCCCGCAACGCCCTGCTGCGGGAGCACTACCAGAACCGCTTCCGGCACATCCTGGTGGACGAGTTCCAGGACACCAGCAAGCTCCAGTACGCCTGGCTCAAGCTCCTCAAGGGGCCGGACAACACCCTCTTCGCCGTGGGCGACGACGACCAGTCCATCTACGCCTTCCGGGGCGCCAACGTGGGCAACATGGCCCTGTTCATGACGGACCTGCAGGTGGCGGCCCCCATCAAGCTGACCCAGAACTACCGCTCCCAGTCCACCATCCTGGACGCGGCCAACGCGGTCATCGCCCACAACCGAAACCGCCTGGGCAAGAACCTGTGGACCGAGGCCGGCGCCGGCGAGCCCATCCGCCACTTCGAGGCCATGGACGACGGCGAGGAGGCCCGCTTCGTGGTGGAGGAGGCCCAGGCCCTGCACCGGGACGGACGGGACTACGGGGAGATGGCCGTGCTCTACCGCTCCAACGCCCAGTCCCGGGCCATCGAACACGCCCTGTTCTCCGCCGGCATCCCCTATCGGGTCTACGGCGGCCAGCGCTTCTTCGAGCGCGCCGAGATCAAGCACGCCCTGGCCTACCTGCGCCTGATGGCCAACCCCGAGGACGACGGCGCCTTCCTCCGGGTGGTGAACTTTCCCGCCCGGGGCGTGGGCGCCCGCACGGTGGAGACCCTGGAGGCCGCCGCGCGCCAGGGCGGAACCAGCCTGTGGCAGGCGGCCTGCGGTGGCGGCGCCAAAAACAAGGGACTGGCCGGCTTCGTGCAGCTCATCGAGGGCCTGGGCGCCGAGACGGCCAACCTGCCCCTGGCCGAGGCCATCGACATCGCGGTGGAGCGCTCCAGCCTGATCGAACACTACAAAAAGGAGAAGGACGGCGAAGACCGCATCGACAACCTGAGGGAGCTGACCAACGCCGCCATCGCCTTCGCCACCGAGAGCGAGGACCAGTCCCTGGCCGCCTTCCTGTCCCATGCCGCCCTGGAGGCGGGCGAGCACGAGGCCGGCGCCCACCAGGACGCGGTCCAGTTGATGACCGTGCACGCCGCCAAGGGCCTGGAGTTCCACAGCGTCTTCCTCACCGGCCTGGAAGAGGGCCTGTTTCCCCACGAGAACAGCCTCACCGAGACCGACGGCCTGGAGGAGGAACGCCGGCTCATGTACGTGGCCATCACCCGGGCCCGGCGCCGGCTCTACATCACCCGGGCCCAGAGCCGCATGCTCCACGGCATGCCGCGCTACGGCCTGGGGTCCCGGTTCCTGGAGGAGATCCCGCCCGGCCTCATCCAGGCCCTGCGCCCCCGCCGGCCTGCGCCGGTGCCGGCCTACGCTCCGGCCGTTGCACATGCCGTCGCCATGCCCCGCGCCGCCCAAGTCGACCTGCCCTACCGCATCGGCGCCCGGGTCCATCATCCCAAGTACGGGGAGGGCGTGGTGGCCG
>JBJKSP010000413.1:0-6825 GCA_046703865.1 Thiobacillaceae bacterium | reverse complement strand
CCGAAGAGGAGGAGCAGCCCGTCCAGCCGTCGTGAACGCGCTCAGGAAGGCCGTCGCGGCCCTTGCCCTGGGCCTCGTGCTGGCGGCCTGCGCCACCAATCCGATGACCGGGCGCAAACAGCTGATGCTGGTACCCGAAAACCAGGTCATCGCCCAGAGCCAACTGGCCTATACGGCGGAGCTTCAGCCCTGGCGGTCCAAGGGCAGGCTCAACAACGACCCGGCCATCAAGGCCCGCATCGATGCCATCACAGACCGCCTGATCCGTCAGGCCATTCGCCACCGGCCCGACACGGCGAGCTGGAAATGGCAGGTGGCGGTGATCGACGATCCGGACACCCTGAATGCCTTCTGCCTGCCGGGCGGACGCATGGCGGTCTACACCGGCCTGATCACCAAACTCGGGGCCACGGACGACGAGCTCGCCCAGGTCATGGGCCACGAGATCGGCCACGCCCTGGCCAACCACGGGGCCGAGAAGATGTCCGTGGGCATGATGTCCGAAGCCCTGGTCTCGGCGCTGGCCGGAAGCAGCCAGGGCCGCCAACAGGCCGGGCAACTGGCCGCCCTGCTGGCCTGGCAACTGCCCAACAGCCGTCAGGCGGAGACCGAGGCCGACCGCATCGGCATCGAGCTGGCCGCGCGGGCCGGCTACGATCCCCATGCCGCCGTGACCCTTTGGCGCAAGATGCAGACATACACCGGCAGCAGGGGCCGCTTCGATTTCCTCTCCACCCATCCCGCTTCGGAAAAGCGCATGCAGGCCCTGGAGGCCTTGGTCCCGGCCATGCAGCCCATCTACCGGGAGGCCTTGGCCGGCTCCTTGCCCACCAACCGGCCATAACAGCGGCCGCAGGCGACCTCACCTTTTGCAGCCAGGTGCTGGACGCGGGCTACTGCACGAGATCGCCTGGTACTAACCGCTCTGCCGCCGAGGGATTGGGACTGAGCGTACAGAAAACGCTTGTCGGACTGCCAGGCCGGACTTCTGAGGACATACCGAGCCTGGATGTGCTTCAGCGCCTCCCGCCGCCGGACATGCCCAGCAAGACCCGGTCCAGCGCCTGGGTGGGCAACAGCCGCCGCAGCCAGGCCACCAGAAAGGTGGGAAAGGTCACCCGGTAACGCGGCCGGGGATGAGGGCTTTCCAGGGCATGGATCAGCTTGTCCACCACCGCCATGGGCGGCAGGGTGAAGGGTGCGGCAGGGCCAGGTTTCTCCAGGCGTTCCAGTTGCTTGCGATAGGCCTCCCGGTGGACGCTGCCTTCGACGTCGATGTGCCGGAGGAAGTGTTCCAGGGCGTTTTCCCGGAACCGCGTGGCGATGGGACCCGGCTCGATGAGGCTGACCCGGATGCCCGTACCAGCCAGCTCCAGCCGCAGGGTGTCGGTCAGCCCCTCCAGGGCGAACTTGGCGGCCACATAGGCGCCCCGGTACGGAAATGCCGCCAGCCCCAGCAAGGAGCTGTTCATGACGATGCGACCGCGGCCCTGGCGCCGCATCACGGGGATGACCCGGTTGGTCAGTTCCAGCATGCCGAACACCAGGGTCTCGAACTGGGCCCGGACGGCGTCCCGGCTGAGGTCCTCCACGGCCCCGGGCTGGCCGTAGCCCGCATTGTTGAACAGGGCGTCCAGGGTCCCGCCCGTGCGCGTCAGCACCTCCGCGAGCGCATCGCGGATCGACGCCGTGTCGTCCAGGTCCAGAGCCAGGCTTTCCAGACCTTCCGCCTGGAGCCTGGCCACGTCCTCATCCTTGCGGGCCGTGGCCAGGACCCGCCAGCCGCGGCCCGTCATGGCCCGGGCCGCCGCCAGGCCGATGCCCGACGAGCAGCCGGTGACGAGCAGGGAAGGCTGCGGACGGGCCGGCATCAGACAAGCTTCCTTTCAGGCCCGGCCGCCCCGGCCAGGAGGGCGCAGAGCATGTCGGGGTTCACCGGCTTGACCAGATGCCGGTCGAATCCCGCCTCGCGGGTACGCGCCAGGGCCTCTTGGTGGCCGTAGCCGCTCATGGCCAGCAACATCAGGTCGCCCCCGCCGGGCAGTTCCCGGATTCGCCGAGCCACAGTGTAGCCGTCCTCGCCGGGCAATCCGATGTCCAGCAGCACCACTTGGGGCCGGAACTCCGGGATGAGTTCGAGCGCCACCGCCCCCGAGTCCGCCCGCCTCACCTCGTGCCCCTCCAACTGGAGCAAAACCGCCGTACTCTCCGCCACGTCGGCATCGTCGTCCACGACCAGCACCCTCAGGCTGCGAGTTCCCCTGTCCGGTTCAGTGACGATAGTGGGACTTGGCAGGCCCGTGGTTTCCAGCATGGGCAGCCGCACGGTGAAGACCGAGCCCAGGCCCTGCCCGGCACTGGACGCCTCCACTGTTCCGCCGTGCAGCTGCACCAGCTTCTGCACCAGGGTGAGCCCGATGCCCAGCCCTCCCTGGGCGCGGTCCAGGGTGCGCTCCCCCTGGAAGAAGATGTCGAACACCCGGGGCAGGAGCTCGGGTGGGATACCCGGGCCGTCGTCCCGTACCGCGAGTTCGATCTCACGGCCTGACACCCGGGCCCGGAACTGGATGTGCCCGCCATCCGCGGTGTACTTCGCCGCATTGTCCAGCAGGTTTTGCAGCACCTGGACCAGACGCACGGGGTCACCCTCCACCCACACGCCCTCCGGAGGCAGTTCCACCTCGAACCGGTGACCCTTGGCCTCCATGAGCGGGCGCGCGGCCTCCAGGGCCTGCCGGACGAGCTCTGAGACCTGCATGGTCTCCCGCCTGAGGCTGATCTTGCCCTGCACGATGCGAGAGACTTCCAGCAGTTCATCCACCAGCCGGGTCAGGTGGGCGACCTGCCCTTCGATGATCTCCCGAACCCACTGGATGCGGGGCTCAGCCAGGTCGAGTCGCCCCAGGACGTGGGCGGCGTTGCGGATGGGGGTCAGGGGATTCCTGAGCTCGTGGGCCAGCATGGCCAGGAACTCGTCCTTGCGTCGGTCGGCCTCTCGCAGGGCCGCCTCGGCGCGTTTGAGATCCGTGATGTCGTGCACCACGAGCACGGCCGCCCCGGTCGGCTCGCCACCCAACTCCAGCGGTGCATTGGAGCACATGACCGTTACCTGCGAACCGTCCCTGCGGAAGAACACGGCCTCTCGGTTGCGGACGCTCTCGCCGGTCGCGTAGATGCGGCAGTTGGGGCATTCGCTGAAGGGGTAAGGGCGGCCGTCCGGGCGGTGATGATGGATCACCTCGTGCAGTACCTTGCCCATGAGTTCGTCCGCCGCGAAGCCGAACAACCTCTCGGCTTCCGGATTCACGAAGGTCGTACGTCCCTTTTCGTCCGTGGCGAAGATGCAATCCGCAGCGCAGTCGGTGATCGACTTGGTTAGGTGCATCTGTATGCGCAGCTTTTCCTCGCCCAGCTTGCGTTCAGTGGCGTCCTGGATATAGCCGTGCCACAGGATGCCCCCGTCGGCCTCGCGCTGGGGCATGGACTGGCCCTCGATCCAGACCTCGCCCTTGGCCGGATGCCGGTAACGGAATTCGTCACGCCACGGCAACATGGTGCGCACCGACTCGGCGATGCTGTTCCGCACCCGGGCAATGTCGTCGGGATGGATCAAGGCCAGCATCGGTGCGGCATCCCGCGCAAGTTGTTCCGGGCTGAAGCCGCTGAGTCCCGCCACGGAGGGGCTGGCATAGGGCATGCAGGCGGAACCGTCCGGCCGAAGCCGGTAGGAATAGATCACTCCGGGAACGCTGGCGGCGGTCTTGGCCAGTTGATCCCGCAGCCGGACGCGATCCAGCAGTGCCTGTTCGAAGGCCTTGCGATCGCCGATGTCCCTGACCGTCATGACCACGTGCTCCACGCTGCCGTCCAGGCGACGCACGCACCGGACGTTCACGCCGCTCTCCACGACGCTGCGGTCCGGCCGCAGGAACCGCTTGTCCAGTGTATAGGCCTCGATCGCACCGTCCTGGAGACGCTTGAACCGGTCAAGCTCGTCGGCCAGATCATCCGGATGGGTCAGCCTGTCCCAGCCGGTGGCCAGCAACTCCTCGCGGGAGTAGCCCAGGATCTCGCACAGACGATCGTTGACATGCAGCCAGTGCCTGGTGGCCGGATCGGTGATGGCCATGCCGATGAAAGGCAGGTCGTAGAACAGCTTGAGCAGCCGGTCCTTGTCCGCGGCCTGGGCCATCAACTCCAGCCGGTGGTTGCGTTGTTCCTGGCGCCACAGCAGGAAGAGGGTTGCCGATACAGCGGCGACGGCGGCCAGGGACACCAAGCTGACCCAGAACACCAGATTGTGCAGGGGCCGCAGCACCTCGGCCCGATCCACCTTGGCCACCACGAACCAGGGCGTCCCCTGCACCGGGCGCACGGCGGCCAACACGGAGACAACCCGGTAATCACGGCCTTCCACGGTCTGGGCCCTCCCGTAGCGCAGGGCGATGGCAGCCGGCAGGTCCGGGCTGTCAAGGGGCAGGCTGAAAGTCATCGCCGTGCCCCTGCGGTGACGCAGCTCGTTGAGGAACTGGACCTTGTCGCCCTCACGCCGGACCAAGAGGGTCTCGGCGCTGGGGCTGGGCGTGGGCCAGGTTTGGATAAAGGGAAACAGGAAGTCGTCCACAGGCGCATGCATCACGGCCACGGCCGTGGGTGCGCCGCCGACGCGCTTGATTAGGGGCACCACGAAATCCAGCCTGACCCGACCCTGAACGTCCCTGAACAGCTTGCCAACCTGAACCTGCCCTGTGTTCAGGGCCGCCCGGAGCAGCGTCCGCCGGACCAGGTCCCCCGCACGGGATGCATCGGCTTCCGCAGCCATCAAGGGGCGGCCGTTTTCATCCAGCAGCCCGATATCCTGGCGAAACAGCTCCTTGATGGTCTCAAGACGCCTGGCCACACGTGACCGGGCCTGAACGTCCCCCGTGCGACGCCAGCGCGCCAGGTCGTCGATGAAACCTTCCGAGGTCGCAAGGACCTCAGCATCCCGCCGCTCGGCATCCAGCCAGAGCTTGATCTGGCGAGCCTTGAGGTCGGCGATGGCCGCGAGGTCCTCGGACGCGTCCGCCCGAACCTGCGGGCCGTGGAGGTGAATGATGCCGTAGTCGATGGCGGGCACCGTGAGGACAAGCCCCAGGAAGACGACAAAGACCACGCGGGACTTGGTCGGGGAACCCGCCGTCCGCACCTCCACCCCATCCGCGTCCCAGCCCCGCAATACCAAATAGAGCAGGAGGGTGGTGACGGCGACGAAGGCTACGCCCTTGACGATGCTGATGCTCGCCAGCAGCCCCGCATCGTGCACTACGACGGCCAACAGCCGATCCGAAGCATAGATCCAGAGGGTGGAGAAGATCAGGTAGAGCGCGGCGATGCGGGCGGCCTTTTGTCTGCGGGCAGACGCACCGCCGCTGGCCGATGAAGCCATGGGATTCGATCCAGAAACAAGCCAGCGATGAAATTAGCACAAAGTCACCGGCGGCCGGGGCGCAACGGCATCAGCAAGCCAGATAGGCCCGCCATCCGCCGAACCGGGTGATGTCCTCTGCGCCAGCCACGGCTGCGGCTTCGCAGACGAAGCCCTGCACTTCACGGCCATCCGACAGTTTCACCATGCCGATGCCTAAAGGTGCTGCGATACCGGAGACGAAGGAGCCGAATTCCCGGTCGGGGAGTTCCCAGATCTCCATTTCGACCCTGCCGCCGCCCTCGGCGACCCGGACCAGTCCCGGCCGCTGGGGAGGGCCGCCGGGCAGGACATGGAAGCGGTATTCGGGTGCCGATTCGACCACCTCGACCAAACGGCCGCCCCGGGAAGTCAGCTGGCCGTTGAGGGGCATGCGGGACAGATGGGCGGCGCAGACCGCCACCCGCACCTGGCCGCCGGGCAGGCGGGGCGGCAACCAGGCCTCGGGCAACGGCAGGCCGGTGGCCCCGGCGCGGTCAACCGAGGCCCGGTGCATGCGGGCGGCCAGGCGCAGCAGCGGGCCGTCCTGATCGCGTCGCGAGAAGATCGTCACCCCGAAAGGCAGTCCGTCAGACTGGAAGCCGGCCGGCAGCGCCGTGGCGGCATAGTCCAGCAGGTTCATGAAGTTGGTGTACCAGCCCAGGTTGGCATTGAGCCGGATCGGGTCGGCCTCCATCTCGGCGATGGTGTAGATCGTACCGGCGGTGGGCATGAGCACGCAGTCGACCGCGTCCAGAATGGCGTCGCACTGGCGCTTGTAGGCCTTGAGCCGGTAGCCGTACTCGTAGGCGTCGGCTGCCGACCAGCGCTTGGCGCCGCCGACGATCTCCTTGATGACGGGAAGCGGCGCCTCGGGATGGGCGTCGAAGAATTCGCGGATGGCGGCGTAGCGCTCAGCCACCCAGGGGCCTTCATAGAGCAGCCGGGCGGTGTCGAGGAAGGGCTGCAGGTCGAACTCGACGCACTCGCCACCCAGGGATTGGATGCGCCGCACCGCCTCGCCGAACAGGCGCCCGGCCTCCGCGTTGCCGAAGAACTCGAGTTGCTCCGGCTTGGGGATGCCGGCCCGAAAGGTCGCGGCGCTGCCGAAGTCGAAGCCATGGCCTTCGGCCCTGCGGGAAAACGCGTCCGCTTCATCGTAGACCGCGGCGGCCACGGTCACCGCCTCGGCGTCCTCGGCCGTCAGGGCGAACACCGAGATGGTGTCCAGCGAGCGGCAGGCCGGCACCAGGCCGGACGAGGACAGCCAGCCCAGGCTGGGCTTGTGGCCGACGATGTTGTTGAAGGCAGCCGGCACCCGGCCCGAGCCGGCGGTGTCGGTGCCCAGGGCGAAGCTGCAGTAGCCTAGTGCCACGGCC
>JBJKSP010000412.1:0-3520 GCA_046703865.1 Thiobacillaceae bacterium | reverse complement strand
TCATCACCACGCCTGCCCACATTTGCAGCGTGATTGAAGACGAGGACGAGGGCGGGAAACCGGTCAAGGCCATCGGATTGCAGTTCGGCGAACTCAACCAGGCCCAGCGTCTGATCATCATGAACCTGGTCTATCAGTCCCTATACAAAGACGTATCTTAGGCTGCCATCACCCTACTCATCCATGCGCCAATACCTCGACCTGCTTCGCCACGTCCTTGAGCACGGGGTCAGGAAGGAAGACCGCACCGGCACCGGCACGCTCTCGGTGTTCGGCCATCAGATGCGTTTCGAACTGGGCGGCGGCTTCCCCCTGCTGACCACCAAGAAAGTCCACCTCAAGTCCGTCGTCCACGAACTGCTCTGGTTTCTTCGTGGAGACACCAACGTTCGTTATCTGCGGGATAACGGCGTCAGCATCTGGGACGAATGGGCCGACGAGAACGGCGACTTGGGCCCCATCTACGGCTACCAGTGGCGCTCCTGGCCGGCCACCGACGGCCGTCACATCGATCAGATCAGCGAGGTGGTGCGGACCCTGAAGACCAACCCGGACTCCAGGCGCATCATCGTCTCCGCCTGGAACGTGGGAGAGCTGGACCGGATGGCCCTGCCGCCCTGCCATGCCTTTTTCCAGTTCTATGTGGCCCCCGATCCAGCAGGCGGCAGGCCCAGGCTCTCGTGCCAACTCTATCAGCGCAGTTGCGACGTCTTTCTGGGAGTGCCCTTCAACATCGCCTCCTACAGCCTGCTCACCCTGATGATGGCCCAGGTCTGCGATCTGGCGCCGGGCGACTTCGTCTGGACCGGGGGTGACGTGCACATCTATTCAAACCATATGGAGCAGGTCCATCTTCAACTCTCCCGTGAACCGCGCGTCCTGCCGGCGATGAAGATTAATCCCGCCGTGAAGGACATCTTCGGTTTCAGCTACGAGGACTTCAGCCTGGAGGGCTACGACCCCCACCCCGGCATCAAGGCGCCTGTGGCGGTTTGAAGTGGTGGGGCGCATCAGCATCATCGCCGCCATGGCCCGCAACCGGGTCATCGGCGTCAACAACGGCCTCCCTTGGCGCCTGCCGGAAGACCTTAGGCACTTCAAGGCCCTGACCATGGGGCATCACATCGTCATGGGGCGCAGGACCTACGAGTCCATCGGCCGGCCGCTGCCCGGGCGGACCACGGTGATCCTTACCCGGGACCCGGATTTCCGGGCGGAGGGCTGTCTGACGGCGACCTCAGTGGAGACGGCCATCGTCGCGTGCGGGGACGATCCGGAGGTATTTTTCGTGGGCGGGGGGGAGATCTATCGCCAGGTCTTGCCCTTGGCACGGCGGCTGTATCTCACCGAGATCCAGGCGGATTTCCATGGAGACGCGCACTTTCCGGACTATGATCCCGGAGAGTGGCGGGAGGTGGCACGGACAAGGCATACCAGCGAATCGGGCCTGCCCTACGAATTTGCGGTGTACGAACGCAGTGGCGCCGTGTAGGCAGGCCCAAGAAAAAGCGCGGCTGGTGCCGCGCCTTGTCCGGGTGACAGGATAGGGTTACTGGCTGAGGATCCACTTGGCCAGGGCCAGTGAATCCGCCTTGGCACCGGGCTGGGGAGGCATGGGGATGGGACCGAACTTACCCTTGCTGCCAGAGACGATGACTGCTGCCAGTTCCGCTGGTTTGACGCCCTTGTTCTTGGCGGCGATGGTCTTCCAGGTGGGGCCGACCTTCTTCACGTTCAGGTCATGGCATATGTTGCAATGGTTTTTCGCGACCAGGGCTTCGCTTGCAAGGGCGGAGCCCGCGGTAAGAAGGGCAGCGGCGGCCAGAAGTGCGATCAACTGTCTCATGGTGACATCCTTTCCTGTGCAGGTTTGGGGGGTTGATCCCGGATATGGTGATCCTCATACAAACTGTATGGTATCGCCGGTCTTATGCCATGAGATATAGCTCAATATATCGATTGGTATATTCGTCTCAGGCGACTACCAATTCACCACACTGATGTTGGACACACTGCGTCCCAGGAAGCGCTCGCCGATGGTCTGCAAGCGCAGGGGGACATCGGTGACGAAGTACTGGTAATGAGGCGGGGTGCGGCCGGGGCTGTGCAGATCCAGTTCGCCGAGCAATGCAGCCGTACGCTCGGCCATGGCCTCCGCCGAGTCCACCAGGGTCACGTCGGGACCGGCCACCTGGGAGAGCAGGGATTTCAGCAGGGGGTAGTGGGTGCAACCCAGCACCAGGGTGTCGATGTTCTCCGCCAGCACCGGCTTGAGGTATTCCCTGGCCGTGAGGCGGGTCACCTCGTGGTCCAGCCAGCCTTCCTCCACCAGGGGCACGAACAGGGCACAGGCCTGGGA
Organism: Thiobacillaceae bacterium; assembly: GCA_046703865.1. Taxonomy (GTDB): domain Bacteria; phylum Pseudomonadota; class Gammaproteobacteria; order Burkholderiales; family Thiobacillaceae; genus JBJKSP01. The sequence continues at coordinate 1,161 of JBJKSP010000412.1, read as the reverse complement.
ATAGATCCGCGCTCCGGGTTCGATGCCGTGGATGGCCCGGGCATAGGCATTGCTGTTGATGGTGGTGGGAGTGCCGATGACTCCGATGCGCCTGGAGCGGGTGGCCGCCACGGCGGCCCGGGCGCCGGCCTCGATCACGTCCAGCACGGGGGTGGTGGAGAGGTTTTGTACCACTTGTGCCGCCACCGCCGCCATGGTGTTGCAGGCGATGATCAGCAGCTTGACCTTTCGCTCCAGTAGGAATCGGGCGATCTGGGTGGTGTATTGGGTGATGGTCTGCACCGACTTGACCCCGTAGGGTACACGCGCGGTGTCGCCGAAATAGAGAATGTCCTCGAACGGCAGGCGCTCCATGAGCGCCCGCACTACGGTGAGCCCGCCGACGCCGGAGTCGAAGACCCCGATGGGATGGGCAGGGTCAGCTTGCGGGGAGGACATGAACGACCTGCCTGGAAAGGGCCCATTCTACATGTTCCCGCACGATGGCCGACGGGTGTCCGCGTCGGGCCTCCAGGGCTTGTCTGGCCGCCTCGGAAGGGGGGGCGTTGCCCAGGGCCAACGCGATGTTGCGCAGCCAGCGCTCGTGGCCGATTCGGCGGATCGCGCTGCCGGCCGTGCGTTCGAGGAATTCCCGCTCCGACCAGGCGAACAGCTCGGCGAGGGTGGCGGTGTCCAGGCCGTGACGGGGACGAAAGTCCGATTCCCCCGTGAACGACGCGAAGCGGTTCCAGGGGCAGCAGAGCTGGCAGTCGTCGCAGCCGAAGATGCGGTTGCCCATGAGGGGGCGCAGACGCTCCGGGATGGAGCCCGAGTGCTCGATGGTGAGATAGGAGATGCATAGCCGTGCATCCAGCCGATAGGGCTCGACGATGGCGCCCGTGGGACAGGCGTCCAGGCAGGCCCGGCAGGTGCCGCAGTGTTCCGTCTCGGGTCCGTCGGGAGGCAGAGGCAGGTCGGTGAGCAGCTCGCCCAGAAAGAACCAGGACCCGGCACGGTTCAGCAATAGGGTATGTTTGCCGCGCCAGCCCAGGCCGGCCAGCCGGGCGAGTTCCACCTCCATCACGGGGGCGCTGTCGGTGCAGGCGCGGTGGCGGAAGGGACCGATCTCCGCCGCCATGCGGTCGGCCAGCTGCCGCAGCTTGTTGCGCACCACCTTGTGGT
>JBJKSP010000411.1:0-3844 GCA_046703865.1 Thiobacillaceae bacterium | reverse complement strand
GGTCATGATGGCATAGGTGATGGCCGCCATGCCCGAGGCCGTCGCCAGCGCAGCCACCCCGCCTTCCATGGCCGCCAGGCGCTTTTCCAACACGTCGGTGGTGGGGTTCATGATGCGGGTGTAGATGTTGCCCGGCACCTTCAGGTCGAACAGGTCCGCCCCGTGCTGGGTAGAGTCGAAGGCATAGGACGTGGTCTGGTAGATGGGTACCGCGACGGACTTGGTGGTGGGCTCCGGGCTGTACCCGCCATGCACGGCGATGGTCTCGATCTTCAAGATGGTCTCCTCTATAGGACTGCACGGACACACCTCACACCGGGTGTGTCGAATCGGGTCAGGCCGTCAGTGTGCGGCCTTGCTCGTTGTCCGTGGCGCCCTGGTCTTCTTGGCGGCGCCCTTGGCCGCCTTGGCGGCGAGCAGTGTCACCGCTTCGTCCAGGGTGACGTCTTCCGGTTTCATGGTCTTGGGCAGCGTCGCGTTGACCTTGCCGTGGGACACATAGGGTCCGTAACGGCCCTCCCTCAGCACCACGGGCTGGCCGTCCTCCGGATGGGCACCCAGGTCCTTGCCCGCTGATGCGCCACCGTTGCCGCCCCGGCGTTGGGCGGGCATGGCGAGGACCTTGAGGGCATCCGCCAGGCCGATGTCGTAAACGTCATAGCCCTTGGGGATGGACTTGAACTTGCCATCGTGCAGCAGATAAGGGCCGAAGCGGCCGATGTTGGCCACCACGGGCTTGCCGCTCTCAGGGTTGATGCCCACTTCCCTGGGCAGCGAGAGCAGCTTGAGGGCGGTCTGCAGGTCGGCCGCCTCGACGGGTTTGTCCTTCGGCCATGAGGCACGTCGGGGCTTGGGGGCCTTCTTGTCCTCGGGCATGTCCCCCAGTTGCACATACCAGCCATAGCGGCCGTTGAGCAGCTTCACCGCCTGGCCCGAGTTGGGATCGGTGCCCAGGACCACCTCCTGTCCGGGTTCGGGCTGGTCTCCGAAGGGGCGGGTGTAGTCGCAATCCGGGTAGCCGCTGCAGCCGATGAAGAGCCCCCGCTTGCTGGACTGGAGCAGCAGCGGCTTGCCGCACTTGGGGCAAGCCTCCTCCACTGGACACCCCCGCTCCACCTTGGCCTTGGCGTCCAACTGGCCGGAGAACTGGCTCCAGAACTCGTCCATGACCGGCACCCATTCCCGCTCGCCGTTGGAGATCTCGTCCAGTTCATCTTCGAAGTGGGCGGTGAAGTCGTAGTCCACATAATCGTGGAAATGGCGGGTAAGGAAACAGTTCACCAGCCGGCCCATGGGGGTCGGCTTGAAACGCTTGCGCTCCAGCACGGCGTATTCCCGCTCCTGCAGGGTGGAGATGATGCTGGCGTAGGTGGAAGGCCGGCCGATGCCGTATTCCTCCAGGGTCTTCACCAGGCTCGCCTCGGAGTAGCGGGGCGGCGGCTGGGTGAAGTGCTGTTCGCCGTAGAGCCGGTCCACGGGCACCGTCTCGCCTTCGGACAGTGGAGGCAGGCGGGTCTCGTCCTGGTCGTCGGCCGGTTCGTCCTCGTCTTCCTTGTATACGGCGAGGAAACCCGGGAAGGCCACAGTCTGGCCGGTGGCCCGAAAGAGATTGCCTTCGGAACCCAGCGCGAAGTCCACTGCGACCGTGTCCAGTTCCGCCGGGGCCATCTGGCACGCCAGCGCCCGTTTCCAGATCATCTCGTAAAGACGGTACTGGTCCTGGGTCAGATGGGACCGCAGGCTGTCCGGGGCACGGTCGATGGCGGTGGGCCGGATGGCCTCGTGGGCCTCCTGGGCGTTCTTGGCCTGGACCTTGTAGCCCACGGCCTGCCTGGGCAGATAGTCGTCGGAGAACTCCCGCGCGATGTAGCGCCGGATCTCTTCCACCGCCTCCCGGGAGAGGTTCACCGAGTCGGTCCGCATGTAGGTGATGAGGCCGACGGCCCCCTGGCCGATGTCGATGCCCTCGTAGAGCTGCTGGGCGACCCGCATGGCCCGCTCGGCGGAAAAACCCAGCTTGCGCACCGCCTCCTGTTGCAACGTCGAAGTGGTGAAAGGTGCGGCGGGCTGACGCTGTTTGCGCTTCTTCTCCACCTTGGCGACCCGACCGTCGCCGGCCTGGCGTAGGACCCCGAGGATGTCGAGATGGCGGGTCTCGTTCTCCACGGAGAACTGCTGCATCCTCTCTCCCTGGAACTGGATCAGGCGCGCGGTAAACCGGTGCTTGTCCTTGTGGCTGTCCAGATGGAGGGTCCAGTACTCCCGGGGGACGAAGCGCTCGATCTCCTCTTCCCGCTCAACGATGAGGCGCAGGGCGGGACTCTGCACCCGGCCCGCGGACAGGCCCGGGCTGATCTTCTTCCAAAGCAGGGGGGAGAGGTTGAAGCCGACCAGGTAATCCAAGGCACGCCGCGCCTGCTGGGCGTTGACCAGCTCCATGGAGATGCCCCGGGGGTGGGCTACCGCGTCCTTCACCGCACCTTCCGTGATCTCGTAGAACACTACCCGCCGGGCCGGCTTGTCGGTCAGCAGCTTGCGGGCCTTGAGGATCTCCGTCAGATGCCAGGCGATGGCCTCCCCTTCCCGATCCGGGTCGGTGGCGATCAGCACTTCGCTGGCCTTCTTCACCGCCTTGGCGATGGCCTCCACGTGCTTGGCGTTACGCTCGATCAGCTCGTACCTCATGCTGAAGTCCCGGGCGGTGTCCACCGACCCGGTCTTGGGGGTGAGATCGCGCACGTGACCGTAGCTGGCCAGGACTTCGAAATCACCGCCGAGATATTTCTTCAGCGTCTTCGCCTTGGAAGGCGATTCGACGACGAGCAGTCTCATAGGTCCGGGTTCAGTGCAGGATGGGGATTTCGCTGCCCTCGCTCCGCACCAGGTCCTCCAGCCAGAGGGCCTCCAGAGAGCCCCCCAGTTTCCAGAGAGCGAGCAGGGCAATCCATTTGATCTTTTCCGCCGGCACCTCCCGTTCGTCCAGGGCCAGTGCGCGTTCGATCACCCACTCACGGGCGTAGGGCGAAAGGAAGCCTGAATGTTCCAGGTAGGCGATGAAGCCGCGACCGCCGGCAGACAGCCGGGAAAGCTCTGTATCGGTGTATTGGCGCATGCCCGCATGAGACAGGCTCTCGTCGATCTCGGGATCGAGGTCGGACAGGCCGTCGAGCCAAGTCAGAGCCTGGTCGATCTCCTCCCTTTCGAAACCGGCGGCCGAGAGCTTGAGGGCCAGGGATTCCGGATCGGGGTAGTGATCATCGACCAGATAGTTGTCGTAAAGGAATTGGATGATGTCGAACATGTTCTCAATAGATGCGCTGGTAGAGCCCTCCTGGCAGCACAGCCACCCGCCCTTCCAGTTCCAGTGAAAGTAGCATCGCCGAAAGGCTATCCACCGTCAAGCCGGAAAGGATGACCAACTGGTCCAATGCGACCGGCGCGTTGCCCATCAGTTCCAGTAGTTCGTTTGGGAGACCCTCCGTCCCCTGCTGCCGAGGTGCGTCCCATTGGAAGCGCAGTTCTTCCAGGATGTCCGCGGCCGATTCCACCAGCTTGGCACCGTCCTTGATCAGGCGATGGCAGCCCTTGGACAAGGGGGAGTGGATGGACCCCGGCAGGGCGAAGACCTCTCGACCCTGCTCGCCTGCCAGCCTGGCCGTGATCAGGGAACCGCTGTCCAAAGCGGCCTCCACGATCAGCACTCCCATGGCAAGCCCGCTGATGTTGCGGTTGCGGCGGTGGAAATTGCCCGCCGGTGGCGGCGTTCCCAGCGAAAACTCCTTCACCAGGGCCCCCCGTTCCGCCAGACGGTGTGCCAAGTCCCTGTGCTTCGCCGGATAGACCC
>JBJKSP010000410.1:0-8639 GCA_046703865.1 Thiobacillaceae bacterium | reverse complement strand
GCCATCCGCACCTGGCTCAAGGACAGCGGTCTGGACATGCCCAAGCTGGTCGTCCAGAACGGCTCCGGCCTGTCCCGCATCGCGCGGATCTCCGCGGCCTCCCTGGTGAAGTTGCTGCGCTACGCGGCCCGTCGCCCCTGTTTCCACGAGTTCGTCGCCTCCCTGCCAGATCTGGGCTTGGACGGTACCCTGAAAAAGCGCATGGCCGACTCTCCCTATGCCGGATGGGCCCATCTCAAGACCGGCACCCTCGACGGGGCGCGCAACCTCGCAGGCTATGTGATGAATGGGCAGGGCCGGGAGCGCATCCTGGTGTTTATGATCAATCACCCGCAGGCGGAACATGCCGCTCAGGCCCAGGACGCGGCCATCTTAAGCGCCCTGGCGTCCAACCCCATGTCGGTGCCATCCGGGCCGTAACAGTATTTCATCAATCACTTATGCACAGCCTGAGGATCGTGCACTCCACTGGGGCGCAGACACTTTGAGCCCCTTGGGGGGCTGTTTATAGCTATATGAAATAAATGGACTTTTTAGCTGCGCATTTTTTGTGCTGGACCGTGGAAGGGCGCAAATAAGAATGGTTTATGGCAGTTTCAAGTCCGTCTGTCCACAAAGTTATCCACAGCTTGCGTGGACAAGTAAAAAATAAACAAAAGCCGTAGCCGGATACGGGCATATTGAAGAAACGACTTTAACTTTGCGCCCTAATCAGAACCATCAAACATGCCTATTGCCAACATCGCCCTTGAAACCCCGCTGCCACGCCTGTTCGATTACACGACGGCCGATGTCGATGCCGGGGATCTTGGGCGATTGGTCAGAGTGCCCTTGGGTCGGCGTGAGGTGACCGGCATCCTGGTTGGCTTGTCCGACACCTCCCAGTGTCCACCCGAACAGCTTCGGGAGATCACCCGGGTGGCAAGGGAGACGCCTGGGTTGCCGGCTGAGCTGATGGCCCTGGCCCGGCTGAGCGCCGATTACTATCAATACCCCTACGGAGCGACCCTGCTGTCCCTGCTGCCGCCGGTCCTCAAGCACGGGCGATCCGTCCGCAGGCCGTCATCGCCGCAGGCCTGTGTGCTGACTGAGGCGGGGCGGGGTCACGCCGCCAACCTGCCTGCTCGGGCCCATGCCCAGCGACGACTGGCCGAACGGCTTGCCGGGGGACCGGTGCCTTCGGTGGACCTGGGCCGCGAGCGCTCCATCCTGCGCCGTTGGCTGGAACTGGGCTATGTGAAGACGATCCCCATGGCCGGAGGCGCCCCCTCCGCAGTTGCCGATCGCCCCCCCGTCCTCAATGCGGACCAGTCCCGGGCGCTAAGGCTCATCCGGGAAGCCGGACCGGGCTTTCGGGTGTGGCTGCTGTTCGGGGTGACCGGCAGCGGCAAGACCGAGGTGTATCTGCGCCTCATCGAGTCCGTGCTGGCGCAGGGGAGGCAGGCATTGGTCTTGGTCCCCGAGATCCACCTGACTCCCCAGCTCACGGAACGCTTCCAGCGCCGTTTTCCCTCGGCCCGGCTGGTCAGCCTGCACAGCGGGCTGGCCGACGGCGAGCGCACGGCCAACTGGCTGGATTGCCTGGCAGACCGGGCAGACATCGTGCTGGGCACCCGGCTGGCGGTCTATGCTCCCCTGAGTCGTCTGGGGCTCATCGTGGCGGACGAGGAGCACGACCCCTCCTACAAGCAGATCGAGGGGCTGCGCTATTCCGCCCGGGATGTGGCGATCTGGCGTGGACATGAACTGGGGGTCCCGGTGGTGCTGGGCTCGGCCACCCCGGCGTTGGAGACCTGGCACAACGCCCGCCGAGGGCGCTACGGCCGGCTCGACCTGCCCGCACGTGCCGGCCAGTCCAGTCTGCCCGGAGTGAGATTGATCGACACCCGTACCGACCGTCCCCGCCAGGGTCTCACCGCCGCCCTCATTCGGGCACTGGAGTCCTGTGTGGCCAGGGGGGAACAGGCCTTGGTCTTCATCAACCGTCGGGGCTATGCCCCTACCCTGTTTTGCAATGCCTGCGGCCACGTGGCCCAATGTCCCCGCTGTGCCGCCCACTTGGTCCTGCACCGCCAGGCGGGTCCCGGTTACCGCCTGCAATGCCACCATTGCGGTCTGGTGGCCCGAACGCCCGAGGCCTGCCCCGAGTGCGGTGCCTTGGACCTGAGACCCTCCGGACAGGGGACACAGCGCCTGGAGGAGACCCTGGCGGAACGCTTCCCGGAGGCGCGCATCCTGCGCGTGGACCGGGACACTGTCGGGCGCAAGGGGCGTTTCCAGGCGGTGCGGGAGGCGGTGGAGGCGGGTGATGTGGACATCCTGGTGGGCACCCAGATCCTGGCCAAGGGACATGACTTTCCCAGGCTCACCCTGGTGGGGGTGGTGGGTGCCGACCAGGCGCTGATGTCGGCCGACTGGCGTGCCGGCGAACGGCTTTTCGCTCAGCTCATGCAGGTGGCGGGACGTGCCGGCCGGCGTGGCGAACCCGGTGAGGTCCTGGTGCAGACGGCCTACCCCAACCATCCCCTGTACCAGGCCCTGGTCGCCCATGATTACGTCCGTTATGCCGAACTGGCCCTGCGCGAACGGCGCCAGGCGGAGTTCCCGCCCTATACCCGACAGGCTCTGCTGAGGGCCGACGCCCACCGGGTGGATGCGGCCCGATCCTTTCTAGACCAGGCCCGGGCCGCGGGCTTGCCGCTGGCCCAAGGTGTGGGCGTGTTCGATCCCGCGCCGGCCCTCATGAGCCGGATTGCCAACCGGGAACGCTGGCAACTGCTGGTCCAGTCGCGTTCCCGCAAGGCGTTGCAGTCCTTCCTGAAGGTCTGGGTCCCGTCCCTCTATGCACTGCCGTCCCGGGGGGTGAACTGGAACCTGGACGTGGACCCCATGGATTTCTGAACCGGTTTCGGAGTTTCGGGTCCGTATCTTCACCGGATCGGGCCGAGCCCGCATCGCTCCTTTATAATGTCAGGCTCGAAACGGAACGCCGGTCATGACCACAGCCCATATCGACCCCAAGCAGCACCTCACCCAGCTTTTCGCCACCGCCGTGGCCGCCGTTGCCCCCGGCACCGAGGTCGACATCGACCTGGAGCGCCCCAGGCAGGCCGTGCACGGTGACTGGGCCTGCAATGTGGCCATGCAGCTCGGGCGTGGCCTGAAGCGCAATCCCCGGGAGGTAGCGGAAGGGATCCTGGCAGCCCTGCCGGCCTCGGACCTGGTGGAAAGGACCGAGGTCGCCGGTCCCGGCTTCATCAACGTCTTCCTCAAACCCGCTGTCTGGCAGGGTACGCCCAAGCGTATCCTGGGGCTGGGTGCGGAATACGGGCGCATCGATCTGGGCCGGGGGGAGCGTATCCAGGTGGAGTTCGTCTCCGCCAACCCCACCGGACCGCTGCACGTGGGACATGGGCGGGGTGCCGCCTATGGCGCCAGTCTGGCCAATGTCCTCAGCCTTGCCGGTTACAGCGTGAGCCGGGAGTTCTACGTCAATGATGCCGGCCGTCAGATGGACATCCTGGCCCTGTCCACCTGGCTGCGTTACCTGGAGCTGTGCGGCGAGGCTGTGCCCTTTCCCCCCAATGCGTATCTGGGCGGTTATGTGCGGGTGATGGCCGAGAGCATCCATGCCCTGCACGGGGACCGTTACATCCGTCCCGCGGAACACGTCCTGGCAGGGGTGCCGCCCGTGCCCTCGGCGGAAGAATACGCCCAGAACCCCGGCGCCAAGGCGCGTGCCGAAGAGGCCCTGGATGCCCTTATCGCCAATGCCAAGCGTCTGCTGGGGCAGGACTACGGCTACATACATGGGTTCGCCCTGGAGGAACAACTGGGGGACGGGCGCAACGACCTGACCGAGTTCGGTGTCTGTTTCGACCACTGGTTTTCCGAGCGCACCCTGCACGACGCGGGCCTCATCGACAAGGCCCTGGACCAGCTGCAAAAGCGGGGCCAGCTCTACGAACAGGACGGGGCCCTGTGGTTCCGCTCTTCCGCCTTCAGCGATGAAAAGGACCGGGTGGTGCGCCGGGAAAACGGCCAATACACCTATTTCGCCGCCGACATCGCCTACCATCTGAACAAGTTCGAACGGGGCTTTTCCCATGTCATCGACGTCTGGGGGGCGGACCACCACGGCTATATCGCGCGCGTCAAAGGCGCCTTGGCTGCGGCCGGTATCGATCCGGAGCGGCTGTCCGTGGCCCTGGTCCAGTTCGCCGTGCTCTACCGCGACGGCCAGAAGGTGCCCATGTCCACCCGGGCGGGAGAATACGTGACCCTGCGCGAGCTGCGCGGGGAGGTGGGCAACGACGCGGCGCGTTTTTTCTATGTCCTGCGCAAGTCGGACCAGCACCTTGACTTCGATCTCACCCTGGCCAAGTCCCAGAGCAGCGACAACCCGGTCTATTACATCCAGTACGCCCACGCCCGCATTTCCAGCGTCCTGGCAGCCTGGGGCGGGGTGGAGCACGATCTCCTGGATGCGGACACCTCCCTGCTCGTCCATGCCGATGAATTGACCCTGATCCGACGTCTGGCCGAGTTTCCGGAGGCGGTGGCCTCGGCCGCCCGTGAGTATGCCCCTCATCTCATCGCCTACTACCTGAAGGATCTGGCTGCCGAACTGCATGGCCTGTATACCTCCTGCCAGTTCCTGGTGCCGGATGAGGCCTTGAGGAACGCGCGCCTGCTCCTGATCGCCGCCACACGCAGGGTATTTCGCACGGGACTCGCCCTGCTGGGCGTCTCCGCCCCGGACAGGATGTAGGAGCTGCCCATGGCCAGGAACAATCGCAATACAAAGCGCCCCACTATGACACAACAATCCCACCGGGGCGGCGGTGGGTGGTTTCTGGGGCTGCTGATCGGACTCATCATCGGCCTGGCCTTCGCGGCCGGGTTGGCCTGGTATATCTACACCCGACCCTCCGACCTCAGGCGGCCGGAACATGTCCCGGAACCTCAACCCATCGAAGAGGTCGCCCCCACCATCCAGGAGGGCGGTGCGTCGGGCACGCCCCAGCCCGCCCAGCAGAATCAGGCCCCGCCCGTGATTCCCCCATCCGCGCCTGCCCAGGCCCCCGCACCACCCAACTTCAGCTTCTATGACATCCTGCCCGGGGAAAAGCCGAGCACGCCGAACGAACCCGAAACCAAGTTGCCCCGGGAGGTCTGGTGGCTGCAGGTGGCCGCCCTGCGCGACGCCAAGGACGCCGACCGTCTCAAGGCCAAGCTCGCCCTGTTGGGCCTGAGCGCCCAGGTGCAGAACGCCAAGGGTGACAAGGGCGTCCTGTATCGCGTCCGGGTGGGACCCTACAAGACCGAGGACGCTGCCCTGGGTGCCCTGGATACCCTCTCCGCGAACAAATACGAGCCTCGTCTGTTCAAAGAAGCTGTCGACAAACCCTAGGAGCATGCATGAAATCACCCGGTAAGCTGTCTTGGCTGGCCCTGGCCTTTCCCCTTCTTATGCTTTTCGCCGCCCCCGCCCGGGCATTGATGCCCGGCAGCGACTACGTGGATATCCCGCCTCAGCCCGTGAGCACGCAGGGCAAAGTGGAGGTCATCGAGTTCTTCTGGTACGGCTGCCCCCATTGTTTCCATCTGGAAGACCAGCTGAACGCCTGGGCCAAGAGGCTGCCGAAAGACGTGGTCCTCAAGCGACAGCCCGCAGTGCTGGGTGACAACTGGGCGCCCCTGGCCCGGGTCTATTACGCCCTGAAGAGCCTGGGGCAGATCCCCCGTCTGCACGATGCGGTGTTCAACGCCATCCACGTGAAGCACATCAACCTCAACGATCCCAACACCTTTTTCAACTGGGCGGTCGGGCACGGCGTGAACCGGAGCAAGCTGGTCGCCGCCTACAACTCCTTCTACGTCGACACCATGGTGGCGCGGGCCAAACAGATGACCCTGCACTACAGGATCAACGGCGTACCCACCTTCGTAGTGGATGGCAAATACCAGACCTCGGCCTACCTGGCCGGCGGCTACCCACAAATGTTCCAGGCCCTGGACGGCCTGATCGCCCGCGAAAGAGGCCACAGAAGGCGATAGGTCCCACGGATTGCTTCGCTGCGCTCGCAACGACGTCTGCAGGTCATCGCGAGGCCTTACGGGCCTCGCGATCCATGGCCTTACCCATTGATAAGCTGAGTAACCCTCGCCCCTAGAGCTTGTAGCCGGTGTGCAGGGCCACCACGCCCAGGGTCAGGTTGAAGTATTCCGCCCGCGCGAAGCCCGCGGCCTCCATCATGCCTTTGAGGGTCTCCTGGTCGGGGTGCATGCGGATGGATTCGGCCAGGTAGCGGTAGCTGTCCGCATCCTTGGCCACCCATTGGCCCAGGCGCGGCAGCACCTGGAAGGAATAGGTGTCGTAGACCGGGGCCAGGGGTTTGTAAACCCGGGAGAACTCCAGTATCAGCACCTTGCCGCCGGGCCTGAGCACCCGGTGCATCTCCGCCAGGGCCTGTTCCTTGTGGGTCATGTTGCGCAGGCCGAAGGCCACGGTGACGCGATCGAAATAATCGTCGGGAAAAGGGAGCCCTTCGGCATCGCACTGGGCACAGGGCAGCATCCGCCCCGCATCCAGCAGGCGGTCGCGTCCCACCGCCAGCATGGAGCCGTTGATGTCGGTGAGCCAGACCTGACCCGACTCGCCCACACCGTCCGCGAGCAGTCGGGCAACGTCGCCGGTGCCGCCGGCGATGTCCAGGCATCTCATGCCCGGCCTCAGCCCGGCCTGTGCGGAAGCAAAGCGCTTCCACAGCCGGTGCAGCCCCAGGGACATGAGGTCGTTCATGAGGTCGTAACGGCCCGCCACGGAATGGAAGACTTCTGCGACCTTGTGGCTCTTCTCACCTTCGGCCACGCTCTCGTAGCCGAAATGGGTGGTGTTTTCCTCAGTCATGGCTCATTTCGACTCGGGCACGAAACCCTGGGGCGCACCGACGCCTTCGCCGAAGAAATACTTCTCCGCCTGTTCCATCAGGTATTTGCGGTGCTGGGCATCTGCCAGGTTGAGCCGGTTCTCGTTGATGATCATGGTCTGCATCCGGATCCAGCCGGCCCAGGCCTCCTTGGATACGTGATCGAAGATACGTTTGCCCAGATCGCCCGGGTAGGGTGGGAAGTCCATGCCCTCCGCCTCCCGGCCCAGTTTGACGCATTGAACCATGCGTGCCATGACGAAGCTCCTTTAGCTGATTGAACCGAATGGGCAATGTTAGCCGAAGGGGCCAAGCAGCGTCACGACCCGTCTGCGCGTTGCTTCTCCAGGCGCTTGGCGAAGACCTTCATCTCCTTGGCGGCCTGGATGTCCCCCCTGGCCTCGGCGGCGGCGATGCCTTTCCCGTAGGCATCCAGGGCGGCCTCCGCCTCGCCCGCCTCCGTCAGGGCCTTGCCCAGCAGCTTCCAAGCGGCGGAATAGGCGGGGTCCAGCCGCACGGCTTCGCTCAGATGGGCCACCGCCGCGTCCCAGCGTTCCAGCTTGAGGTACTCGTTGCCCAGGGAATAGCGCAACAGGGCATTGTCCCTGCCCTGGGCCAGCAGTTTTTCGAAGGTTTCCAGTGCACTCATCAGGGGAATCAGCTCTTCCAGAAGGCGGGGGTGAACACGATCAGCAGCGTGAGGATCTCCAGGCGGCCCGCCAGCATGGCCACGATGCAGACCCAGGTCTGGAAGTCGGTCAGGCTGGCGTAGTTCGTTGCCGGCCCCACCACCCCGAGACCGGGACCGGCATTGTTGATGCAGGCGATGATGGCGGTAAAGGAGGAAAGGAAGTCGAGCCCGCTCGCCAACAGCACGAAGGTCAGCGTCGCCACGGTCATGAAGTACAGGAAAACGAAGGCCAAAACGGAAAACACTACCTTGTTTTCGATGGGTTGACGGCCCACCTTGACCTGCATCAGCGCGTTGGGGTGCAGCAGGCGGCCCAGTTCCCTCAGGGCCTGCCTGGCCAGGATCATGGTGCGGATCATCTTGATGCCGCCGCCCGTGGAACCGGAGCTGGCCACCACGCAGCTCAGGAACAACATCCCCAGGGGCGCGAAAAGCGGCCATTGGCCGAAATTCGTGTTGGCGTAGCCGCAGTCGGTGGCGATGGTGACGAGGTTGAAGCTGACGTAGCGCAGGGCCGTCGGGAAGCTCGGATAGGTCCCCACCACCCACAGGTACAAGGAGATACCCAGGATGCTCAGTCCCACCAGGGAGAGCATGGACAGGATCTCGCTGTCGTGCCAATAGGGTTTGAGGCTTCGCTCCCGCCACATCAGGAAATAGGTGGTGAAGTTGCCTGCTGCGATCAACTCGAAGACCGACAGCACCACCTCGATGCGTACGGAGTGGAAGTAGCCGATGCTGGCGTCATGGGTGGAAAAGCCGCCCAGGGCCATGGCGGAGAAGGAATGGCAGACGGCGTCGAACCAGTTCATGCCCACGGCGTGCAGGGACAGGATGCAGGCCAGGGTCACGACCGCATAGACCAGCCACAGGGCCTTGGCGGTCTGGGCGATGCGGGGCGTGAGCTTGTTGTCCTTCATTGGCCCGGGGGTCTCGGCCTTGTACATGGAACGGCCACCGATGCCCAGCAGCGGCAGGATGGCGACCGCCAGCACGATGATGCCCATGCCGCCCAG
>JBJKSP010000409.1:0-8942 GCA_046703865.1 Thiobacillaceae bacterium | reverse complement strand
TTGTCGACCTGCACGTTCTGCGGCCCGAACAGGCTGCGTACGATCTGTATCAGCACCAGGCTGATGCCCCAGGTGGCGAGCAGGGTTTCCCGGGGACGGCCGTAGAGCCGGCGTATGACGGTCCGTTCCACCAGCATGCCGACACCGCCCGCGACCACGAAGGAAAAAGGCACGGCGGCAAGCAGCGAGTAATGCACGTCCGCAGGCAGGTAGCGTTGGAACCAACCCTGCATCACATAGGTGGCATAGGCGCCCAACATGATGAATTCGCCCTGGGCCATGTTGATGACGCCCATCAGGCCGTAGGTCACCGCCAGGCCAAGCGCAGCCAGCAAGAGGATGCTGCCCAGGCTGATGCCCGAAAACAGGGTGCCCAGGCGCTCGCCCCAGGTGAGGCGATCGTCGATGGAAGCGAGGCTTTTTTGTATCTGCGCGCGCACGGCGGGGTCGGGTTCCGTGTATTGCCCGCCCGTATGGTCCAGACGCGACAGCAGCAAGGCATGTACCGCGGGCGCGTTGCTCGCGGCAAGCGCCTTGGCGGCCGACAGACGCTCCGCCGCGTCGGGGCTGACCAGCAGCGCATCGGCATGCAGCAACAGCAGCCGTTCACGTATCGCCGGGTCGTGCTCGGTTTTCAGCGCCTGTTCGACCAGGCCGCGATCGATCGATGTGGGATCGTTCTCCATCTGGCGCACCGCTTTCAGCCGTGCCGCCCGGCCGGTCGAGAACAAGTCCAGCGCAGCGCGGGCGGATTCGAGCTGCTTGCGCATGTAGTTGTTGTTGACCACGCCCTCGGCGTTGTCACTTGGCGTCACCGCCTGGCCGGTGGCCAGATTGATCCAGCCGTCACCCCGTTGCACTTGCACCATGTCGCCATCGATTTGTATCTCGTCGTTCAACAGCTCGTGCAGGAATTCGGCGAGCTGAGGATCCGGGTGCTGCGCCGCGAGGCGCAAGGCGGCAACGCGCGCGTCGGTGTCGCCGCTGGCGATGGCCAAGGCCTCCTGAGGCGTAAGCGCGTAGGCGACGTGCACCATGGCCAATAGCGCGAAAGCCAGCAGGCTGCCCAGCACGGCACCCGATGGTCGCAATGTTGCGGAAAATCGAAATGGGATCATGGAACTCATGCGTTTGGTCGCCCGCGGCGCCGCCACGGCCCGCAGGCGATGACCTCCTGTGATCAAGAGTGTTTCGGCTTGGGAATGTAGGGACTCCAGGCCTCGCCCGGCACCACGCCCTTGGACTTCCACACCACGTCGAACTGGCCGTCGGCGCGCACCTGCCCGATGTACACCGGCTTCTTCAGGTACTGGTTGGGCAGCACTTCGACGATGGAGCCGCTGGGCGCGTGGAACTTCTGCCCGACCAGTGCCCTGCGCACCTCGTCGACCCGGGTGGACTTGGCCTTCTCGACGGCCTGCTTCCACATGTGGATGCCGATGTAGGAGGCTTCCATCGGGTCGTCGGTGACCGGGTAGTCCTTCAGGCCCTTGGCCCTGACGTAGTGCTTCCACGACCTGACGAACCTGGCGTTCACCGGGTTGCGCAGCGACTCGTAGTAGTTCCACGCGGTCAGATAGCCGACCAGCGGCCGGGTGTCCATGCCCGCGAGTTCCTGCTCGGCCACGGAGAAGCCGACCACCGGGATGTCGGTCGCCTTGACGCCCTGGTTGGCCATTTCCTTGTAGAAAGGCACGTTGGAGTCACCGTTGATGGTGGAGATCACGCAGGTCGGACCGGCGGCGGCGAACTTCTTGATGTCGGCGACGATGTTCTGATAGTTGCTGAAACCGAACGGCGTGTAGACCTCGGCGATGTCGCTGTCCTTCACGCCCTTGGAATGGAGGAAGCCCCGCAGGATGGCGTTGGTGGTGCGCGGGTAGACGTAGTCGGTGCCCAGCAGGAAGATGCGCTAGGCGCCGCCGCCGTCCTGGCTCATCAGGTATTCGGTGGCGGGAATGGCCTGCTGGTTGGGCGCGGCACCGGTGTAGACCACGTGCCTGTTCTCTTCCTGGCCTTCGAACTGGACCGGGTAGAACAGCAGGCCGTTGAGATCGTCGAGCACCGGCAGGACGGACTTGCGGGAAACCGAAGTCCAGCAGCCGAAGATGGCGGAAACCTTGTCCTGGGCGATGAGCTGGCGGGCCTTCTCTGCGAACAGCGGCCAGTTGGAGGCCGGATCCACCACGACCGGCTCGATCAAGCGCCCATCGACGCCACCGGCCGCGTTGATCTCGGCGATGGTCATCAGGTCCACATCCTTGAGGGCGGTTTCCGAAATCGCCATGGTGCCGGACAGCGAATGCAGAATACCAACCTTGATGGGCGCCTTCCTGGAAGCGATGGCCGGAAAGCTCAGGCCGCCCGCGGCGGCGGCGGCCACCCCGGCAGCTGACACTTTTAAAAAATCACGACGTTTCATGGAACGCTACTCCTTATGGGTTCGTTGATCGGACTGGGCTCTCAGTCGACGCCAGATTAAGAATCCGGCCCGGCGCCGGATATACGTCGAATGGCGTACAACGGAGTGCCCTGGTTACGGCGTTTGACGTATTCAACGGCATGGCCCGGCTGCCCTAGCTTTCCGACATCGCGGCTCACCGCACCCGCTTTTCCAACCAAGGAGTACCCGCATGTCCGCCCCTGCCCACCCCCTATCGTTCCGGTTCCGCCCGGTCTTCGCCTCCTTGCTCGGCGTGGCCTGCCTGTCTGCGGGCACGGCCTATGCCGGCGCCACCATCAACATCGGCCCGGACCAGTCGGTCAGCGTCGGCTTCGGCATGCGCACCAGCTACGCGCATACCGACGACGGCAGCACGACCAGCAACGACTTCAGCCTGGACAGTGCTCGACTGTTCACCAGCGCAAGCCTCACCAAGCAGATCAAGGGCACCTTGAACTTCGAGAAGGGTGACAACGACAGCGTCAAGGTGCTCGACGCCATCGCCCAGTTCGAACTGTCTGAAGGACTCAACATCTGGGCCGGCCGCATGCTGCCGCCCAGTGACCGTGCCAACCTGGACGGCCCGTACTATTTGTCCACCTGGTCCTATCCGGGCGTCGTTTCGCAGTACCCTGCCCGTTTTGCCGGTCGCGACGACGGCGTGACAGTCTGGGGCAAGCTCGCCGACAAGAAGCTGATCTACGCCGTCGGCGCCTACCGCGGCCACAACCGCATCGCCGGCGCCTCCAACGAAGACGGCAAGAACCTGCTCTACGCCGGCCGCATCCAGTACGACTTCTGGGATCCCGAACCCAACCCGGCCTACTACACCAGCAGCACCTATTACGGTGGTGCGGAAGTGCTCGCCTTGGGCATTGCAGGCATGTATCAAGCCGACGGCGTAGGTACCTCAGCCGTCAAAGGTGACTACAGCGGCTACAGCGTCGACGGCCTGCTCGAGCACAAATTGCAGGGTGACGGCGTCGTCGACGTGGAGGCGGCCTACTACCATTACGACACCGGCGGCGTGGCCGACGTGGCGCCCGGCTTCGGCGATGCGAGTTCAACGGCCAACGTCGGCGGCATCAGCCAGGGCAAGGGCTGGCTCGCCGGAGCGGCCTTTCTGATCCCGGCCCAGGTCGGTTGGGGCAAGTTCCAGCCCTACCTCCGTTACCAGAAGTTCGACAATGACCTGGCCGGCACGAAGACCAAGACGACGAACCTGGGCGTCAACTACGTGATCAAGGGCCACAACGCCAGGATCAGCGCCGACTACGCCAAGACGCAGGTTACGGACGCGGCGGATTCGAAGGTGTTCACGCTCGGTTTGCAATTGCAGTTCTGACCTTCACGGGATGCCGCTTCGAAACGCTGCGTCCGACTCCAGCGCAGCCGATCGGATCGGCATCCCACCTTCTGGTGTGTCCGGAACCGGGCATGCCGCATGGCATAATCGAAGCGAAGCGGACCCGTGCGAGCCGCCATTGATCGGACAGGGAGTTAACCATCGTTGCCAGCCGCGGCCCCTAAAACTTCGTCGACGCCCCTATCGCCCGTCCATGGCAAATGAGCTGAGGACGCCCCCCTCGCAACCCGTCCAGCGCGTCATCAAGATGCGGCGGGACTACAACACCTGGGTGGTCAACGAGACGCTCGAGGACTATGCCCTGCGCTTCACCCCGCAGAGCTGGCGCAAGTGGTCCGAGACCCAGGTCGCCAACACGGCCTTCGGCGCCTCGGCCTTCCTGGTCCTGGAAGCGGTCGGCGCCACCCTGCTGGTCAACTTTGGCTTCATCAACGCCTTTTTCGCCATCCTGGCGACCGGGCTGATCATCTTCCTGGCCGGCCTGCCGATCAGCATCTACGCTGCCCGCTACGGCCTGGACGTGGACCTCCTCACGCGTGGTGCCGGCTTCGGCTACCTCGGCTCGACCATCACCTCGCTGATCTACGCCTCGTTCACCTTCATCTTCTTCGCACTGGAAGCGGCAATCATGGCCTACGCCCTGGAACTGGCGTTTGGCATCCCGCCAACCCTGGGCTACGTGATCTGCGCCCTGGTCGTGATCCCGCTCTCCACCCACGGCGTCACCACCATCAGCAAGCTGCAGACCCTGACCCAGCCGATGTGGCTGGCCATGCTGATCCTGCCCTACGTCTTCCTGCTGTTCCGTGGCACCGACGTCCTGTCCAACATCATCGACTACCCCGGACGCGGCTCGGCCAGATTCGACATCCAGCTGTTCAGCGCGGCCATGGCCGTCGGTCTGGCCCTGATCACCCAGATGGGCGAACAGGCCGACTATCTACGCTTCATGCCCAGATGCACGCCCGAAACCCGCCGCCGCTGGTGGACCAGCGTGCTGATCGGCGGTCCAGGCTGGGTCGTGCCGGGCGTGGTCAAGATGCTTGGCGGGGCGCTGCTGGCCTGGATCGCGATCACCCATCTGGTGCCGCGGGACCGGGCCATCGACCCGAACCAGATGTATCTGATCGCCTGGAAGTCGGTATTCCCCGACGCACGCTGGGCCATCGCCGCGACCACCCTGTTCGTGGTCGTCTCTCAGCTCAAGATCAACGTCACCAACGCCTACGCCGGCTCGCTGGCCTGGTCCAACTACTTCTCCCGGCTCACCCACAGCCATCCCGGCCGGGTCGTCTGGATGGTCTTCAACACCCTTATCGCACTGATGCTGATGGAGATGGACCTGTTCCATGCCCTGGGGCGGGTGCTCGGCCTCTTTTCCAACATCGCGGTCGCCTGGATGATGACCGTGGTCGCGGACCTGGTGATCAACAAGCCGCTCGGATTGTCGCCGCCCGGCATCGAGTTCCGCCGCGCCTATCTGTACGACATCAACCCGGTTGGGGTGGGCGCGATGGCGATCGCCTCCACCCTCTCGGTCAGCGCCAACATCGGCCTGCTCGGTACGGCTATCCAGCCCTATTCCACCTTCATTGCCCTGATCGTGGCCATGGCCGCCACACCGCTGCTGGCCTGGGCGACACGGGGACGCTATTACCTTGCCCGCTCGGACCCACCGGCCGAAGCCGGCGGCGCGGCTCAGAACTGCTGCATCTGCGGCCGCGACTACGAACCCGAGGACATGGCCGTCTGCCCCGCCTACCAGGGCAACATCTGCTCCCTGTGCTGTTCACTCGATGCCCGCTGCCAGGACCAGTGCAAGCCGCAGGCCCATTTCGGCGCACAATGGCTCGGCCTGCTGGAACGGCTGCTGCCGGCCCGCATGCATCCTTATTTGGAAGCCGGACTCAGCCATTACCTGCTGCTGATGATGTGGGTCGTACCCTTCCTCGCCCTGCTGGTCGGCCTGCTCTACTACCAGGATGTCGCCACCCTGGCCGACAACGCACCCGGATTGCTGCCCGTCCTGCACGCCTCCCAGCTGCGCACCTTTTCGGTCCTCCTGCTGGTGGCCGGCATCGTCGCCTGGTGGCTGGTGCTGACCCACAAGAGCCGGCAGGTCGCCCAGGAGGAGTCCAACCGCCAGACACAACTGCTGTTGAAGGAAATCGAGTCCCACAAACGGACCGATGAATTGCTGCAACAGGCCAAACTCGCCGCAGACCAGGCCAATCAGGCCAAGAGCCGCTATATCACGGCCATCAGCCATGAGTTGCGCACGCCTTTGAACAGCATCCTCGGCTATGCACAGATACTGGACGGCGACGAGATGATCCCCGCCAATCGGCGCCAGGCCGTCAGCGTCATCCGAAACAGCGGCGACCATCTGCTGTCCCTGATCGAAGGCACCCTCGCAATCGCCCACATCGAGAGCGGGAAGCTGTCCCTCGACATCCGACCGATGAAGTTCCGCGAGTTGATCAACCAGATCGTCGCCATGTTCGAGCAGCAGGCACGAGACAAAGGGCTGGATTTCCAATACGCGCCACAGGGCGAACTGCCGCTACTGGTCCGCGCCGACGAGCGCCGCCTGCGCCAGATTCTGATCAATATCCTGGGCAATGCGATCAAGTTCACCCTACGGGGCCAAATCACCTTCCGGGTCCGCTACCAGCGCGAGATGGCCCAGTTCGAAGTCGAGGACACCGGCCCCGGCATCCCGCAGGACGAACTGGACCAGGTGTTCGAGCCCTACGCACGCGGGAGTGCGGCCTCCATCGGTGCGACTGGCGGTACCGGTCTGGGCCTTACCATCGCCAACATGCTGACTGACCTGATGGGCGGCACACTCAAGGTGGCGAGCCCGGTCAATGAATACGGCGGCACCCTGTTCCGTATCCGCCTGTACCTGCCGCACCTCCATGCCGCCGAGGCCGCGCGCGAGCAGCCCCTGTTCCAACCGATAGGCTATAAGGGCGTGCGTCGCCGCATCCTGGTCGTCGACAACGAGAAGACCGACCGCGAACTGCTGTGCAGCATGCTCGAACCGCTCGGCTTTCACGTCACCCAGGCGGCCTCCGGAGACAATTGCCTTGAGTCCATCCCGCGCTCCAAGCCTCACCTGGTGTTCATGGACCTTGCCATGCCGGGCATGGACGGATGGGAAACCATACGGCGCATCCGGCAGGGCGTGGCGCGCGGCGAGTTCAATGACATGGAGATCGCCGTGATCTCGGCCAACGCCTTCGACAAGGGCATGGATCACGGCGCCGGCGTCGAACCCGAGGCCTTCTTCACCAAGCCGGTTCGTATGGACGAGCTGATCGAGTGGATCGGCCACCGGCTTGGGGTGGAGTGGATCCTGGCCAAGAAAATGCCGCTCAATGAGGCTGTCGAGCCCACGCCGGCGTCGCTGTTCGCGCTACCGCCCGCACCTGACCTGCGCGAGTTGGACGAACTGGTCGCACTCGGCTTCCCCAAGGGCATCTTGGCCAAGCTGGACGCGGTCGAAGCCATTGACCCGGCCTATGCCGAATTCGCCTCGGTGATGCGTCAGCTCAGCCGCCGGTTCCAATTCGATGCCATGCGCGAGGTGCTGCGCAAGGGTCTCAGCTCAAATGGACCAGGCTAGACATGGCGCCGATTGACCACCTCAGCAACGACATCGTGCTGATCGTCGACGACGTGCCCGAGAACCTATCGCTGTTGCACGACGCGCTCGATGAGGCCGGTTACACCGTGCTGGTCGCAACCAACGGTGAATCGGCCCTCCGGCGGGCGGTGCAAAGCCGCCCTGACGTGATCCTGCTCGACGCGGTAATGCCCGGCATGGATGGTTTCGAGGTTGCGCGCAGACTGAAGGCGGATGTGCACACCCAACTCATCCCCATCGTCTTCATGACCGGGCTGACCGAGACCGAGCATGTCGTCGCCGCATTCGCCGCCGGCGGCGCCGACTACGTCACCAAGCCGATCCGGCCGCAAGAGGTGCTCGCGCGCATCGCCGCGCACATGCAGAACGCGCGGCAGATGAAGCAGGCCCGTTCGGCCTTGGACGCCTTCGGTCAAGCCACCGTGGTGGTGCGTGTCAGCGATGGCCGCCTGCTTTGGCAGACACCGCTGGCGCGCACACTGCTCAAGCGCTACTTCTTCCAGGACAACTTCCAGGACAACGATGCACCGCATCACTTCGCGCCGGAGCGCCTGCTGAAATGGATCGACGAGGCCCAGCAGGCGGTGCGGGAAAACCGCAAGCCGCCCTGGATTGCCGCTGACGGCACCAGCCGCCTACAGGCCTCGCTGCACGACCCTGGAAAATTCGGCCAGGAGGCCGAAGGGCCAGACCGGGAATGGTTACTCGTGTTGCGGGAGGAAAATCACGGCGCTGCGGTCGATATCCTCGTGACCGCCTTTCGCCTGACTGCGCGCGAGGCGCAGGTGCTCTACTGGGTCACCAAGGGCAAGACCAACAAGGACATCGGCGAAATACTCGAAATGAGTCCGCGCACGGTCAACAAGCACCTTGAACACGTGTTCAGCAAGCTCGGTGTTGAAACCCGCACCGCAGCGGCAAACATCGCAATGGCCAAAATAAACTAAGCAGGTGGCCACAATGCCAGGACATGCCGCTTTGCGCCTTGGCCGCCGGTTTCGGTCCTGCTTTGCCGATGGGTGCAGACCCACATCAGGTAATCGCAAAACACAATGTGGGATTTTATGTGGGCAAACTCACGAAATAATACAATATATTATTGTTTTTATTATTTAATTGGCGGAGAAGGTGGGATTCGAACCCACG
The DNA here is from genome assembly GCA_046703865.1 of Thiobacillaceae bacterium. GTDB lineage: Bacteria > Pseudomonadota > Gammaproteobacteria > Burkholderiales > Thiobacillaceae > JBJKSP01. Next base: position 335 of record JBJKSP010000409.1, on the reverse strand, counting down.
GTGCGCTTTAGACGCACACACGATTTCCAGTCGTGCACCTTCGACCACTCGGTCACTTCTCCGAAGGGGCGGTAGGATACCACAGCCCATCCCCCCAACAAGCCAGGCCACGGCGGGTTGCCGGGGCGGCTGATATCATTGCCGCTCCTTCAGGTTCGCCCCTGTCATGAAATCCCATTTCATCCTCAAAGGCCTGGTCTTCATCGCCTCTCTGGTGGCCCTGGCCTATCTGGTCCGCAACTTGGGGCTGGACAGCCTGATGGACCAGGGCTGGATAGACCGGGAGGTCCGCGGCCAAGGGATGTCGGGGGATATGGTCTTCCTGGGCATGTGTG
>JBJKSP010000408.1:0-2740 GCA_046703865.1 Thiobacillaceae bacterium | reverse complement strand
AGCAGGCTCGGGACACCCCGGGGGTGAACTGGGAGCAATACGATCTGGAAGCGCAGCCCTGGCCTTACCCTGCAAGTGCCTGGCAGGGGGTGGTGGTGGTGAACTATCTGTGCCGGTCCCTGTTGCCGCCGCTGGTCGAGGCCCTGGCGCCGGGAGGCGCCCTCCTGTATGCGACCTTCTCGCAGGGCCAGGAACGTTATGGCCGTCCTCGGAATCCTATGTATTTATTGTTTCCCGGTGAATTGCTCGAGGTGGCCCGAGGCCGCATGCGGGTGGTGGCCTATGAGGATGTCATGCAGCGTGAACCGAGACTGGCGTTTCGGCAACGATTGGCGGCACTGAAGCTGTGATCGGATTCGGTTAAAATCCGTCTTTTTGGAATGACTTAAGATGCTTACCGGCAGTCTTGTCGCATTGGTGACCCCCATGCTGCCCGACGGCGGCCTGGATTTGGAAGGACTCCGCCGTCTGGTGGACTGGCATGTCGAGGCAGGGACGGACGGGCTGGTGATCGTGGGCACCACGGGTGAATCGCCTACCGTGACCCCCGAGGAACATTGCCTTCTCATCCGCACCGCGGTGGAACAGGCCGCCGGGCGCATCCCCGTGGTGGGAGGGACAGGGGCCAATTCCACGGCCGAGGCAGTGGAACTGACTCGATGCGCCAAAGAGGCCGGCGCCGTGGCGGGCCTGTCTGTGGCCCCGTACTACAACAAACCCACCCAGGAGGGGCTGTACCAGCATTTCAAGACCATCGCCGAGGCGGTGGATCTGCCTATGATCCTCTACAACGTGCCCGGCCGTACCGCTTCGGACATCTCCAATGACACGGTGTTGCGTCTGGCGCAGGTCCCGGGCGTGGTGGGTATCAAGGACGCCACCGGCAGCATGGAGCGCGGCAGCGACCTGATCAAGCGCGCGCCGTCGGGCTTCGCGGTCTACAGCGGCGACGATGCTAGCGCCCTCACCCTCATGCTGCTGGGTGGAAAAGGGGTGGTCTCCGTGACCGCCAACGTGGCGCCAGGACCCATGCATGATATGTGTGCAGCGGCGTTCAACGGTGATCTTTCCAAGGCCAGGGAGATCCATTTCCGCCTGCTCGCGCTGCATCAGAAACTGTTCGTCGAGGCCAATCCCATCCCCGTGAAATGGGCGCTGGTCACCATGGGCAGGATCCAGCCCGGCATCCGCCTACCCTTGACCCCGCTGTCCAGCCAGCACCACGAAATCCTGCGCCATGCCCTGCAGGAAGCGGGTGCCCTGTAAGGAATGACCTTTATGTCAAGAACTCTCGCCGTGTTGATGGCCGTCCTGTTGTGCCTGGGCGGCTGCTCCATCATGGAAAGCAAGAAGATCGACTATAAATCGGCCACGCAGGCGCCTTCGCTGGCAGTGCCGCCCGACCTCATCCTCCCGGGTGCGGACAACCGCTATGCCGTACCGGGGGTGGGGCCTTCGGCCTCCACGACCTATTCCGCCTACAGCAAGGAACGCCCTGCCAAACCTACGGTCGAGCAGGGCCAGGTCCTGCCCAAGGTGGCCGATGTGCACGTCGAGCGGGACGGAAGCGAGCGCTGGCTGGTGGTGGACAACATGCCGCCTGAGAAGGTCTGGCCTGTGGTCAAGGATTTCTGGCAGGGGCTGGGATTCGTCATCAACGTGGAGCGGCCCGACGCTGGTGTAATGGAGACGGACTGGGCGGAAAACCGGGCCAAGATACCCGAAGATCCCATCCGTCACTTTCTCGGCAAGTTCCTGGATTCAGTGTATTCCACCGGCGAGCGGGACAAGTTCCGTACCCGCCTAGAGCCGACGCCGGACGGCAAGGGCACGGAAATCTATATCAGCCACCGTGGCATGTATGAGGTCTACCAGGGCACGCAGGGTGGCGGTGACCAGGGTACGGGCAACACAGTGTGGGAGCCGCGGCCACCAGACCCGGGGCTGGAGGCGGAAATGCTGCGCCGGCTGATGGTGCGCTTCGGCGTGGAGAAGGCGCATGCCAAGACCATGCTGGCGGAGGCGAAGCCGGTGACGCCGAAGGTGACCCTGCAGAAATCCGGCGATGGGGCGCCCCAGCTTAGCGTCGCGGAGCCCTTCGACCGTACCTGGCGGCGGGTGGGCCTGGCCCTGGACCGTATCGGCTTTACGGTGGAGGACCTGAACCGGGATGCGGGACTGTATTACTTGCGTTATGCCGATCCGGAGGCGCAGGAGGACAAGGGCCTCCTCTCCAAGCTGGAATTCTGGAAGAGCGGCGATAAGACCAAGTCGGCGGCCAAGAAGTATCGCGTGCATGTCTCTTCTCAGGGTGACGAGACCGTCGTGACGGTGTTGGACGGGGACGGCAAGCCTGCGGCCAACCCGACAGGCAACCGCATCGCCAATATGCTCTAGGAACAGTGGAAGTAGGCCCCGTTGTCCATGCGTTTCGCATGTCTGGGCAGCGGCAGCCGCGGAAACGCCTGGCTGGTGGAGTCGGGCGGCACCCGGCTGATGCTGGACTGCGGTTTCGGGGCCAGGGAGGCCGAGCGACGTCTCGGGCGGCTCGGACTCTCCATCGGTGAGGTCAGCGGACTGCTGCTGACCCACGAACATACCGATCATGTCCGGGGGGCAGCCGGTTTTGCGGCCCGCAGTGGATGCCCGGTGTGGCTCACCCATGGTTGCCTCGCCTTGCTGGAGGCGGCGGGCGAGTGGCTTGAAAGGGTGCGTTTGGTGGACAGCCTGACGGCCTATC
>JBJKSP010000407.1:0-6477 GCA_046703865.1 Thiobacillaceae bacterium | reverse complement strand
CTCCGGAGCAAGTCCCCGCAGTTCGGCCGCGGCGATCTGCCAGCCATCGTCCCAGGAGACGGGCCGGTAGCGGTCGCTCTCCGCGTCATAGCGCAAGGGCTGGGTCAGCCGGCCGGCGTTCTCCAGGTCATGGTCCGACCAGACGCGCAGTTCGGCCAGGGTGTGGGCAGCGAAGAAATCGGGATCTGCCCTTCGGCGGGTCATTTCCCAGGCGACGGCCTTCTGTCCCTGCTCGCAGCTGTCGATCCCACTGCCGTGGTTCTTGTCGGGAAAGGCGCAGCCGGGGCAGTCGAAGCCCCCCGGCTGGTTGACGGCCCGAAGGCTTCCGACCAGCTTGAAGGGAATGCCTTGCCGCCCGAAAGCGGCCATCGTGGCGCCCACCGCGCCCCACCCCCCGGCAGGGTGGCGGTACGCCGAGACCGTCGGGTCGTCTTTCGTCGCCATAAGAGCCTCCTGCACCGTGTCCTCCGGATTCAGCATGGAGTCGGCTTACTCATGATTCAAGGTAGAGCGGCCCGGGAGAAGACACTATAAGCCGACGATTTATCGGCATAAATGATGTATGGATTCACGCCGTCTGCATCTCGTGGGCGGCGGCGGCCGCAGAGTGCTTGGGTTGCTTCAAGGTTCACCCTCAGGCTGTTGCCGCTTCTGGCTGTTCAGGACGGCAGGTTGCAGGTAGCCCAGGCCCGGTAGATTGATCATGGTGAAAGCGATGCCTTCCCCATCGGCCAGACGGATCCACATCGGCACCTCCGGCTGGTCCTATCCCCACTGGAAGGGCCCCTTCTATCCCCCCGACATGACAGGGGACGAAATGCTGGGCTATTACGCCGGACGCTTCGAGACGGTGGAGATCAACAACAGCTTCTACCGGCTGCCCGAGGCCCAAACCCTGGCCTCCTGGGCCAGGCAGGTCCCGGAGGACTTCGTCTTCGCCGTCAAGGCGAGCCGGTTCATCACCCACATGAAGAAACTCAGGGAACCGGCGCTGACCCTGCCCCCCTTTCTGGAAAGGATGGAGGCCCTGGGCCGCAGACTGGGCCCCATCCTCTTCCAGCTGCCACCCCGCTGGCGCTGCGATGTCGGCCGCCTGGAGGCCCTGCTGGAGCGGATCGGCAAGCGGCGGCGCGTGGCCTTCGAGTTGCGCGATCCGAGCTGGTTCTCGGACGCCGTGTACCGGGCCCTCGGCCGCCACGGCGCGGCCTTTTGCATCTATGAGCTGGACGGACGCCTGAGCCCCCGGGAGGTGACCGCCGATTTCGTCTACCTGCGCCTGCACGGCCCCGACGGGGCCTACCGGGGAAGCTATGACCACGCCACCCTGGCCGGGTGGGCCGGGGCCTTCTCCGCCTGGGCCGCCCAAGGCAAAGAGGTGTACTGCTATTTCGACAACGACCAGGACGGCTACGCCGCACTCAACGCCCAGGCGCTGCGGCACATCTTGGACGGCTGACCGCCCCGCCGGGGTGGCAGGGTCGGTTCACCGTATGCACCCTCGCGGCCGGCGCCCATCCCCTGTCTCTTCCCGATCCCGGAACCAACGGGTAGCCCCGCGATTCAAAAAATTATCCGGCAGCGGATTTGCCGGCAGTTGGAATCAAAGGAGGTAAATGATGGAACGGAATCAACGATGGCAGGACTGGGTCATGCTGTTGTTCGGCATCTGGCTCTTCGTCTCCCCGTTTATCCTGCAATACAGCGTCTTGGGCGGCATCGCGGCCTGGGACGCTTACGTGCTGGGTGTGGCCGTCGCGATCTTCGCGATCGTCGCCCTGGCGGTGCCCGGCTTGTGGGAAGAGTGGGTCAACCTGGTGCTCGGGGTCTGCATGATCCTTTCCCCCTTTGTGCTGGGCTTTCACGGTGACAACACCGCAACCTGGAACAACGTCATCATCGGGCTGTTGATCGGAGCCGACGCCATCTGGGCAATGCTGCCAAGACAGCCGATGCATGGGACGGCCCATTAGCACCCGAAAACCCAAGTAGCACCCGAAGACCCGGACGCGGCCCACTGGTTGCGCCGGGCCTGTCCGTCTAGGGCGCGAACAACGCAAGCCGCGTGATCGGCCAAGCTGCGCGGCACACGGCGGCACACGCCACGCGGACGGTGGCCAAGCGTCAGTGGAATCTTGCCAGTGCTCTTGCCAGTTCCGGGTCATCCTCGGGCTGGGCCGGGAGCCCTGTGATCCAGGACAATGCGGTCAGGCGCGGCAAGCCCACTTCGAACCGCACCGTACCGTCAGGCCCCTTCCACGCCAGCGCGGGGGTGCCCGGGGCGCCGAATTCCTGCATGAGCCGCGTGTTGGCCCTCAGCTTGGCCGCCAGCGCCGAGGGAACCTTGTCCAGCGGGGCGATGCCCCCTGAAAACTGTGCAAGGTCGAAGACCGTTTCGTTTTTCCGCAGCGCGGCGACCGGGTCGGGGGCCTGCATGATCGCCGCCGCCCGGGCCAGCGAACTCTCCTGCTGATAGGCCACCGGCACCCAGCGAACCTGCAGACCCGCCTTCACGTAAGGCTGCAACGCCTTCCAGGTCAGGTGGCAGTAGTAGCAATTGGCGTCGAAAAAGACGTAAAGGACATGTTTCGTCGCCTTCGGGCCTTCCCTCACCACATCCGCTTTTTCCAGTTGCGCGTACAGGGCCCGGTAGTCGGGTCTGCGCACGTCCCGACCGGCGGCCATGCCGCCAGCATTCGCAGAACCGGCCACGATGCACGCGGCGGGAAACAGTGTGGCGACGGCACGAGTCATGGCATGCATACCTATCCTCCTTCAGTTGGAGCCCATACGCGGTCTCACGAATGGCAAGATTGCGCTGTTCGGGGCCCCCCCCCGCACGGGCCGCATCTGCCGCCTGCCCGGTGAGACCCGATGGCACGGTTTGACCCTGATATGGACCGACGTCTGGCCGTCATCGTTCAGAAGTTCGGGGCCGCCGGGCCGGCCCTCAGCCTCATGCAGGCTCCGCGAGCCGGTACAGCCGCCTTGGCAGACACGTCCACTTGCTGGGGCGGCCACCTGGCCCGCTCGCCCGTCTCGGGACAAAGGCGTTACGAAACAGGATGTAACGTCGGAATGTATGCGCTAGGATAGTTTGGGCGCGGTCCACGTAATTGATGCGCCTGCCGTTTTTTTGCGCCTAATTCGCAACCTCAGGGGACCCCCCTTCCGTATCTCGATTCCACCAGGACAAACGCAAGTAGTTACGAAGATGCCGCCCATTCGCAAGCCCGTGGCGCCCAAGGCCTCCCGCCGCGGCGCAATCAAGGCCAAAGCCGCGGCCTCGCCCGGCGGGCATGACCCGTTTCCGGGGCAGATGGGCAACGGCTTTCCCATTGTCGGCATCGGTGCGTCGGCCGGTGGCCTGGAGGCCATCGAAGCGCTGTTCCGACACATGCCCCCGGATAGCGGGATGGCCTTCGTGCTGGTCCAGCACCTGGACCCGAACCATAAGAGCATCCTGACCGAGCTGATCGCACGCTATACCCGCATGCCGGTATTGGAGGCCGCCCAGGGACTGCGGGTGGAACCGAATCACGTCTACGTGATCCCCCCAAAGCGCGATCTGGCCATCCTGAACGGCGTGCTCCAGCTCATGGAGCCCACCGGTCCCCGACACCTGCGGCTGTCCATCGATTACTTCTTCCGGTCCCTGGCCCGGGATCACGGTGCGAATGCGTTCTGCATCGTGCTTTCCGGCGCCGGCTCCGACGGGTCCCTGGGCCTGAGGGCGATCAAGGGCGAGGGCGGCGTGGCCCTGGTCCAGGATCCGGAGACGGCCGCCTACGACAGCATGCCGCGCAGCGCCGATGCCACCGGGCTGGCCGATGCCGTGCTGCCGCCCGGGGAGATGGGCACCTGGCTGCAGGCCTACAGCCGGCACTTTCTCCTGCCCGGGACCGCCGAGCAGGTCCGCCGGGCGCTCGAATCGGGCGGCGGCGTGGACAAGCTGTTCCTGCTGGTACGCAACCGGACCGGCTACGACTTTTCCCAATACAAGGAAGGCACCATCGGGCGCCGCATCGAACGGCGCATGGCGGTCAGCCGGATCGAGAAGCTGGAAGACTACGTCCGCTTTCTTCAGGAGACGCCGGCGGAGCTGGATCGTTTGTGGAAGGAATTCCTGATCCGGGTGACCCAGTTCTTCCGCAACCCCAAGGCCGTCACCGCCCTGGAAGAGAAGGTCATACCCCGCCTGTTCCAAAACCGGCCCCCCGGAGAGCCCATCCGCGTCTGGGTGCCGGGCTGTTCCACCGGCGAGGAGGCCTACACCATCGCCCTGCTGCTCCAGGAGCAGATGGACAGGCTGGGCCGAAGCCACGGCGTCCAGATCTTCGCCACCGACATCGATGAAGAGGCCCTCCAGATGGCCCGCACGGGCATCTACCCGGCCAGCATCGTGGCCGACGTCCCGGCGAAGTACCTGCGCCGCTATTTCCTGAAACACCCCCAGGGCTTCCAGATCGGCAAGGCCCTGCGGGGCATGCTGGTGTTTTCCCGACACGACATCACCCGGGATCCGCCCTTCTCCCGCATGGACCTGGTCAGCTGTCGAAATCTCCTGATCTACATGCGCGCGCAGCTGCAGGCCCGGGTGCTGGACTCCCTCACCTACTCACTGACGCGCGACGGCGTGCTGTTCCTGGGACAATCCGAGAGCCTCGGGAAATTCGCGGATCTGTACGAGACGGTGGACAAGGCGGCGAAGCTGTACCGGCGCCTGGAATCTGCCATGCCCGGTTTCCGTCCTTTGGCCAGGATGTCCCGGCGCCCCGCGTTCGGAATGGCCGCGGCACCTGCCGTGACGGACGGGGGGGGCAACGACCTGCAACGGATGACGGAGGCGGCCCTGCTGGCCGACTGCACCCCCGCCTGCGTGGTCATCGATGACAGGGAGCAGGTCCTCTACATCCACGGCCACACCGGCCTGTTCCTGGAGCCGGCCATGGGCCGGGCCAGCGTCAACATCCTGAAGATGGCCAGGGAGGGGCTGCGCCATGAACTGGGCAGCGCCATACGCGAGGCCCGCAGCGGCAAGCAGTTCGGCCGCTTCGAGCGGCTGCGGGTGAAGTCCGAGGAGGGCGAGCGTCTGGTCAACCTGACCGCCAGACCGCTGACGGGGACCTCCGCCCAGCCGGGCACCCTCATGGTCCTGTTCGAGGATGCCGGGCCTGCACAGAGGCCGGATGCCGCGCCGGGAGAACCTGTCCGGCCCAAGGAGAGCGCGGACGCCCGCATCGCCTGGCTGGAGCAGGAGCTGGCGGATACCCGGGAGACCCTGCAGAACGCCAACGAGGAGCTCGAAACCAGCAACGAAGAGCTGCAATCCTCGGTCGAGGAGCTGCAGTCCTCCAACGAGGAACTCATGACCTCCCAGGAGGAATTGAGCTCCATCAACGAGGAGTTGCACACGGTCAACGTGGAACTGGAGGACAAGGTCCAGTTGCTGGAGACGACCACCGACGACCTGGAGAACCTGCTGGTCAGCACCGAGATCGGCACCGTCTTCCTGGACCTGGACCTGCGGGTGCGCCGCTTCACCCCGGCGGCCGCCAGGGTCATCAACCTGATCGAGAGCGACATCGGCCGCCCCCTGGCCCATATCGTCCACAAGCTGGAATACGACAGCCTCATCGCCGATGCCGAGGGGGTGCTGGACAGCCTACAGCCCAGGACCGTGGATGTCCGCAGCCGGGACGGCGTGTGGTATTCGCTGCGCCTCACCCTGTACCGGACCGGGAACAACGCCATCGACGGGGTGGTGCTCACCTTCGTCGATCTGACCGAACGCATCCTGGCGGAGAAGCGCTTCTACGACCTGCTGGAACTGACCCCGGACGCCACCGTGATCTCCGACGCCCGGGGAGAGATCGTCCAGGTCAACCGCCAGGCGGAACAACTGTTCGGCTACGCGCGTGAGGAACTGCTCGGCAAGTCGGTGGAGGCGCTGGTCCCCGAGCGTTTCCGGCACCGTCACGGAGACCTGCGGCGCCGCTACCAGCGCCACCCCCGGGCACGGCCCATGGGTGCGCGGGACCTGCAACTGATCGCCCTGCGCAAGGACGGCAGCGAGTTTCCGGCGGACATCGCCATCGGGCCGGTCCAGGCCGCGGAGGGCCTGCTGTTCGCCGCCTCGGTGCGGGACGTGAGCGAACGCCGCCGGGCACAAACCGCCCTGGAGCGGACCAACGCACTGTTCCACGGATTCTGCCAGTGGAACCAGGCCCGCTTCCTGAGCCGGGAGACACCGGCACAGTCGCTGCAGGCCCTGTGCCAGTGGCTGGTCGAACAGGGGGCGTATCGACAGTGCTGGATCGGCCTGGCGGAGGGCGTCGGCGCGGCGGGGCTGACGCCCGTGGCCCATGCCGGATTCCCTCAGGGCAACGCCGAGGCGTTGGATCCTGACTGGATGGATCCGGAAGAGGGGCCCGAACCCCGTGTCCTGCACGACGTTCAAAGCGCCGCCAGACCCAAGGG
>JBJKSP010000406.1:0-4031 GCA_046703865.1 Thiobacillaceae bacterium | reverse complement strand
CCCGAATATTGCACGAAACGCCAGATTCAGGACGTGAAGGTCCGACATCGCCCACCGGGATGCTCAGCGGATACGCGTAAGCCCTTGCAATCACAGGCCACATGCGGAAGTAGGCTATTCGGTCAGGGTCTGCTTCAGGCCGTCAAGCGGGGCCGTCCATGCCCGGTCGTCGGTGCCGTCGAACACCAGGACGGCGGGCTGCTCCTCATCGGTGAAGGGCTCGCACGCCTGCAACTGGGACTCCAGTACCGCCAGGGTGGCCTCCGACGCGTCGTCTGCGCGCCGGGTCCGTTCGGTGACCCGTCGGTGCAACTGCTCGGGGTCTACCTGGAGGGAGAGGATGCGCAGGGGCACCCCCAGCTCGCGGGCCAAGTCCAGGAAGGGCTGCCGGTGGGCTTGCCTGAGGAAGGTGGCGTCAACGATGACGGGAAACCCGCACGCCAATATCAGGCGCGCGAGTTCGGCCAGCCGGTCGAAGGTGCGTCGGCTGGCCTCCTCGGTGTAGATGCCGCCTTCGATGCCGCGGCTGTCGTCCAGGGGAGACAAACCGAACAGCCGCTTGCGCTCCACGTCGGAGCGCAGCCGAATGGCGCCGAAGTCCTCCAGGACCCGCTGGGAGAGCCAGGTCTTGCCCGAGCCGGACACGCCGTGCATGAGCAGCAGTGCCGGTTTGGCAGGGCGGCTGAGCCGTTCCGCCAAGGCCAGGTAATGCAAGGCCTCGTCCCTAGCGCCCGTGTCATGCTGGCCGGCCCGGATGAAGGCGACCTTGGTCCGGACCATGGCGCGGTAGACCTGGTAGAAGCGGAAGGCGGCGAGACCGGCATAGTCGCCCGTCCACTCCAGCCAACGGTTGAGAAAGCGCCAGGCCAGGGGTTCCAGCCCGCGGCTGGTGAGGTCCATGCAGAAGAAGGCCGCCTCGCTGGTCACGTCGATGAAGCGCAGATTGGGGTTGAACTCGATGCAGTCGAAGATCAGGGGCCGGCCATCGACCCAGGCGATGTTGCCCAGGTGGAGATCGCCGTGGCATTCGCGCACGTGGCCGTCGGCCTTGCGGGCGGCGAAGTGCCCGTGCAGGCGGGCGTTGGCCGCCTGGCTCCACGTCTCGATGCGTTCCAGGACGGGCAGGGCCTCGGCCGGCGGGTTCAGCCCGCGGATCTGTTCGAAGTTCTGGCCGACCGGGAAATAGACCACCTGGGGACTGCCGTAGGCGCTTTCCTGGGGCGCGGCCGCGATCTCGCCATGAAACCGGGCCACCACGTCGGCAATGGCATCGACCTGGGCAGAGGACAGGCGGGGTTCGCGGTCCAGGGTGGCATCGGCGGGAAAGGCCCGCATGCGCACCGCCCACTCCAGCACCGGGCCTTCGCCGCCCAAGCGCGGATCGGATTCCGTGCCGGTCACGGGCACCACGTCCAGGTAGATGTCCGGCGCCAGCCGGCGGTTCAGGCGCACCTCCTCCCCGCAGCAGAACCGGCGCCGCTCCGGGGTGCTGAAGTCCAGGAAACCCAGGTCCAGCGGCTTCTTGAGCTTGTAGGCGTAGTCGCCCGCGATGAATACCCAGGAGATATGGGTCTCCACCAGCCGGACGGAAGGGGCGGGGTGGGGATAGGCGGCGGGCTGCATCAGCCCCTGGATGAAGGTGGGCGTCCGGTTCATGCGTCTGATGTCTGAGTAGGGTCCATGCCGATGGGAAGGCCCTCTCCGCCCAGATAAAGAGAAGCTAGGGCGCGGGCATCCATCTCCGGCACGGCATTGTACCTCCGGGCTATGGGCTTACCGGGCATCGAGTACGAACCACAGACGGCAGGCGCGAAATTCCGAGGGGCCGGTCACGGAAGCCGTAGGACACAGCACCTCTGCGTTCCGGAGCCGGCTTCGTATGACAGCGCGATTCGCCATTAGCCTATACATTGAAAGGACGGAGGGTTTTCATGTACTGGCTGGCGTTGAAGATGCTCTTCCACCAGAAGGTGCGTCTGATCATCACCTTGGTCGGCATCGCCGTCTCGGCCGTGCTGGCCTTGGTGGAGGTGGCCATCTATCTGGGCATGATGGGCAATGCCACCTCCATCATCCGCCATACCGACGGGGATGTCTGGGTGACCTCCAAGAACGTCCAGTCCTTCGATTTCGCCCTGCCGTTCCCGGCCCAGCGCATCGATACCGTGCGCTCCCTGGGCCAGGTGGCCTGGGCCCAGAAGATCCTGCTCAACTACGGTTTCATCAAACTGCACAACGGCGGTCGCGAGCAGGTGCAGTTGATCGGGTTCAACCCCGACACGGGCGTGGGCGGGCCCTGGAACCTGATGCAGGGCCGGGTGACGGACGTGAAGGGCGGTCGCTACATGATCCTGGACCAGACTTCGGAACAGCGCCTCGGACGGCTGGTGCCGGGCAGCCTGTGGGAGCTGACCTTCGTCAAGGAACGCGCCTTCAAGCTGGTGGGCCTGTCCCGGGGCATCAAGAGCTTCACCACCATCCCCCTGGTGTTCATCTCCTACAACGAGATGGACCGCATGTTCGGCGAGGCCACCTGGCACAACCAGACCTCCTACATCGTCGCCAAGCTCAAGGATCCCGCCGAACTGGGCGCGGTGGTGGGTTACCTGCGGCGCACATTGAAGGACAACGACGTGTTCACCCGGAACGAGTTCATCCGCAAGACCATCGTCTACTGGACGGTGCAGACCGGCATGGGCATGGCCTTCTTCATCACCGCCGCCCTGGCCCTGGTCATCGGTGGCACCATCGTCGGCCAGACCATCTACGCCAGCACCTTGGAGCACCTGCGGGAGTACGGCACCCTCAAGGCCATCGGCGCCCACAACCGGGAGATCGACCAGGCCATCTTCGCCCAGGCGGGGTTGTCCGCCGTGGCGGGTTACGGGGCGGGGATGCTGTTGGTGCTGTTCATGCGTGGCGGCATCCAGGGGGCGGGCGTACCCTTTTACCTGAGTCCCACCCTGTTCGCGGCGCTGTTCGTTGCCATCCTGGGCATGAGCCTGGCCTCGGCCTGGTTCTCCGTGGCCAAGGTGCACCGGCTGGACCCGGTGAGCGTGTTCAAGGCCTGAGCCATGGCGGTGCCGATCCTGGAGGCCATCGAGGTGAGCAAGGTCTACGGAGCAGGGGAAACGCGGGTGCAGGCGGTGGATGCCGTGAGCCTGGGCCTGATGGCGGGAGAGGTCGTGCTCATCATGGGGCCCTCGGGCTCGGGCAAGACCACCCTGCTGTCCATGATGGGCTGCATCCTGCGGCCCAGCACGGGCGAGATCCGCATCGAGGGCCGCGGGGTGAGCGGACTGTCCGAGGCCCAACTGCCGGACGTCCGCCGACGCTACATCGGCTTCGTGTTCCAGTCCTTCAACCTCTTTCCCTCGCTCACCACCCTGGAAAACGTGGAACTGGTGCTCCGGCTCAAGGATGACGGCAGCCGGCAGCTTCGCGACCGAGCCCGGGATCTGCTGGAACGGGTGGGGCTGGGCCGGCGGGCCCATCTTTATCCTGCCGACCTCTCCGGGGGCGAAAAACAGCGTACCGCGCTGGCCCGGGCCCTGGCGGGGGACCCGCCCATCCTGCTGGCGGACGAACCCACGGCCAACCTGGATACCCGCACGGGACAGGAGGTGCTGACCATGTTGCGGCAACTGGCGGAGACCGCCGCCAAGGCCATCGTCATCGTCAGCCACGACCCCAAGGCCCAGGCCCATGCCCACCGGGTCGTGGTCCTGGAAGACGGGAGGCTCAGATCATGAAGAGGTTCGGTATTCCGTTGCTGCTCCTGCTGCTGGCCGTCGGCGCCGGACTGGCCTACCGCTACGAACAGCGCCCTCCCGCGCCCGCCGCGCCGCTGGCCGTCCCACGCTACGTGGCGGCGGAGGGCAAGGTGGAGACCATGCCCGGCTACGACATCAACCTGGGCACCGGCGAATTGAATGGCAAGGTGGCGCGAATCCTGGTCAAGGAAGGCGACACGGTGGCGGCCGGCCAACTGGTGGTGGTCCTGGAAAACGAGGACCTGCGTGCCCGGGTGG
>JBJKSP010000405.1:0-2558 GCA_046703865.1 Thiobacillaceae bacterium | reverse complement strand
AGCATGAACTCCTCGCCGCCGTAGCGATAGACGCTGTCGTAGCTGCGCAGCCGCTCCTTGAGGAAATTCACCACCGCCTGGAGAGTGGCGTCCCCTACCGGGTGGCCGTGCCGGTCGTTGACCTGCTTGAAATAATCGATGTCCATCAGGCCCAGGCTGCAGGGCTGGTGGGTTCGCTGCACCCGGGCCGCCTCCTCAAGCAGGCGCATGCCCAGGGCGTAGCGGTTCCACGCGCCGGTGAGCTGGTCCAGGGTGCAGAGCCGGTCGATGAGCTTGTGCTGGAAATCCCGCAGTTCCGACATGAACATGACGGCCTCGCGGCTGAAGGCGTCGTTGTCCTCCGCTGCCACGGCCCGGTCCTGGCGGTAATGGTCGAGCATGAGGCGCGCGCGCCGGTGCATGGAGTGGTGGAGCCTGCCCAGGCGCAGATATTCCGGGCTCTCCGTCACCAAGGGCGCGGGCTGGTCGTAATACCAGCGACCGAAAGGACAGCGGTGATGGGCATCCTCTTCCAAGTCGTCCGGCGGCGGGTCCAGGGCGCACACGATAATCCGATGCAGCACCCTCAGCCATTGCACATGGTGGGCGATGGCACGGTCCAACTCGTTCAGCGCGACCAGGGCATTCTTGGTGAAGCCCATGGTGCCGGCGCGGGTGTACGCTAGGTTCACAGGCGGTCTACGGAAGTTATCTTGTGCACACGGTTCCATCATAGACCTGTGGGTCTCAATATTGGCTAATAAGGCCTATGTTGAAGGTCATGGGGGCTTATCGATTCGATGCATTTACCTGAGCATCAATCGTGCCACCGGCATGCCATGGTGATTCGACCCTTCACCCCGGCCCGCTGGGCCCAGACTCGATCCGAAGGCTAGCCCCATGCCCGTCCACAATGCCGACATAGCCGCCATCTTCGATGAGATCGCCGATCTGCTGGAGATCCAGGGGGCGAACCCGTTCCGCGTCCGGGCCTACCGCAACGCCGCCCGCACGGTGGGCGACTTCGGCCGGGATCTGGCCGGGCTGGTGCTCAAGGGCGGGGAGCTGCCCCACATCCCCGGCATCGGTGTCGATCTGGGCAAGAAGATTCGCGAGATCGCCACCACCGGGCGCTGCGAATTCCTGGAGCGGCTGCACCGGCAAGTGCCCGCGGCCGTCACCGAACTTCTCAAGATTCCCGGCCTGGGGCCCAAGCGTGTGAAGGCCCTGTACGACAGCTTGCACGTGGAGGATGCGGCCGGGCTCTATGCCGCAGCTCGACAGGGCCAAATCCGCACCCTGCCGGGTTTCGGCGAAAAGACCGAGCTGCACGTCCTCCAGGCCCTGGAGGCCCACGCCAGCGAGGTCCGCAGGTTCAGGCGCCCGGTGGCGGCCCAGTATGCCGAGACGCTCGCCGCGAGCCTGCGCCGGGTCAAGGGCGTGGGGCAGGTGGAGATCGCCGGCAGCTATCGGCGCTGCCGCGAGACGGTGGGCGACGTCGACCTGCTGGTGGTCGCCCATGAAGGCGGCCCGGTGATGGCGCGCTTCACCGGCTACGAGGAGGTGGCCCAGGTCCTTTCCTGCGGCGAGACCCGGGCCTCGGTGGTCCTGGCCAGCGGCCTCCAGGTGGACGTGAGGGTGGTGCCGGAGGAGAGCTGCGGCGCGGCCCTGGCCTATTTCACCGGCAGCAAGGCCCACAACATCGCCCTGCGCAGGCGGGCCCAGGACCGGGGCCTCAAGCTCAACGAATACGGGGTGTACCGGGACGGAGAACGCATCGCGGGAAAGACCGAGGAATCCGTCTACGCCGCCCTGGACCTGCCCTGGATCCCGCCGGAGCTGAGGGAGGACCGGGGCGAAATCCAGTGGGCGGAGCGCGGACCGCTGCCCCGGCTGATCGGCCGCGCCGACCTGAAGGGCGACCTGCACTGCCATACCCGGGCCAGCGACGGCGCCCATACCCTGAAGGAGATGGCCGAGGCGGCCCGGGAACGGGGCCTGGAATACCTGGCCGTCACGGAGCACTCCCGGCGCCTGGCCATGGCCCACGGCCTGGATCCGGAACGCTTGCTCAAACAGATGGACGAGATCGACCGCCTCAACGCAAGACTAGAAGGCATCGTCCTGCTCAAGGGTGTGGAGGTGGACATCCTGGAGGATGGCGGCCTGGATCTGCCGGACGAGGTCCTGGGCCGTCTGGACCTGGTGATCGGATCGGTGCATAGCCATTTCGACCTGCCCCCGGCGAAACAGACCACCCGGTTGCTCAGGGCCATGGACCACCCCCACTTCACCCTGCTGGGCCACCCCACCACCCGGGAGCTGGACAAGCGTCCGCCCATGGCGGCCGACTGGCTCAGGGTCATCCGCCATGCCAGGGCCCGGGGCTGCTATATGGAGCTGGACAGCCAGCCGGCGCGCCTGGACCTGCTGGACACCTGGTGCCGGGTGGCTATGGAGGAGGGCGTGCTGGTGGCCGTCGATTCCGACGCCCACTCCGTCCACGACCTGGACGATCTGCCCTGGGGCATCGGCCAGGCCCGGCGCGGCTGGCTGGAGGCCAAGGACGTGCTCAATAC
>JBJKSP010000404.1:0-6884 GCA_046703865.1 Thiobacillaceae bacterium | reverse complement strand
CAATGATAACAAGTACCCAAGTAGGCTGATCAAGTATAGACCGCCGGTCTCGGGGGCGATACGCGGCATGTCCGGCCATGGGCCGCCCTCCCTTGTCGTCTTCGCCACAACCGCCGTTCCGATGCCTGTGGCCTTTGTGACAGCTGTTCCGTTGCGGACATAAAAGTTTTCATAGAATCAATAAGTTGCACTTGTAAACCGATTGGGCACGGGGCTTGCAGTAAGGAGTGCGTAACCTTCTGGAGGACGACCGTGGATCTGCCCGTACTCAACGCCAATGAAGAGAGCCGCGTGAACAGTGGATGTGCCTCCCACTCCTGCGGTTCCACAGATGACCAGATGAGCCACCTGCCGGAGCACATCCGGGCCAAGGTGCACAACCACCCCTGCTATTCCGAACAGGCCCACCACTATTTCGCCCGCATGCACGTCGCGGTGGCCCCGGCCTGCAACATCCAGTGCCACTACTGCAACCGCAAGTACGACTGCTCCAACGAGTCCCGCCCCGGCGTGGTCTCGGAAGTGCTGACCCCCGAGCAGGCGGTGAAGAAGGTCAAGGCCGTGGCGGCCAACATCCCCCAGATGACGGTGCTGGGCATTGCCGGTCCCGGCGACCCCCTGGCCAACCCGGAACGCACCTTCGCCACCTTCCGCATGCTCACGGAGCAGGCCCCGGACATCAAGCTGTGCGTGTCCACCAACGGCCTGTCCCTGCCCGAGTCCGTGGAGGAGCTGTCCAAGGCCAACATCGACCACGTCACCATCACCATCAACTGCGTGGACCCGGACATCGGCGCCCGGATCTACCCCTGGGTGTTCTGGAAGAACAAACGCATCATGGGCCGCGAGGGTGCCGCCATCCTCATCGAGCAGCAGCAGAAGGGCCTGGAGATGCTCACCGAGCGGGGCATCCTGGTGAAGGTCAACTCGGTGATGATCCCCGGCATCAACGATGAGCACCTGGTGGAGGTGTCCAAGGTGGTCAAGGCCAAGGGCGCCTTCTTGCACAACGTCATGCCGCTGATCGCCGAGCCCGAGCACGGCACCTTCTACGGTCTCATGGGCCAGCCCGGCCCCACCCACGAAGAGTTGCAGAAGCTCCAGGACGCCTGCGCCGGCGACATGAACATGATGCGCCACTGCCGCCAGTGCCGCGCCGACGCGGTGGGCCTGCTGGGCGAGGACCGGGGCGAGGAGTTCACCATGGACAAGATCGAGGTGATGGACGTCGACTACGAGGCCGCCATGATCAAGCGGGCGGAGGTCCACGCTCAGATCGCCAAAGAACTGGAAGAGAAGGATAAGGCCAGGGCCGCCGGCGCCGAGATCAAGGCCAGGCTGGTGGCCATCGAAGGCGCCAAGCCCGGGGAAGAGGTCAGACCGGTGCTGATGGCCGTGGCCACCAAGGGCGGCGGCGTCATCAACGAACACTTCGGCCACGCCGGCGAGTTCCTCATCTATGAGGCGTCGGGCAGCAGCGTGTGCTTCATCGGCCACCGCAAGACCATCCCCTACTGCGAGGGGGGCGATACCTGCGGCGACGGCGAGAGCGCCCTGGACCGGACCATCCGCGAGCTTGCCGGCTGCGAGGTGGTGCTGTGCTCCAAGGTGGGCTACGAGCCCTGGGGACCCCTGGAGGCCGCCGGCATCCAGCCCAACGGCGAGCACGCCATGGAGGCCATCGAGGATGCGGTGGCAGCGGTGTACGAGGAGATGCGCGCGGCCGGCAAGCTGGACGCGAAGCCTGCCGACCTGGCGCAGAAAGCGGCTTGAGGAGGCGTCGATCATGGCCCTGGAAATCATCGAGTCCTGCGTCAACTGCTACGCCTGCGAGCCCCTGTGCCCCAACGAGGCGATCTACATGGCCTCGCCACACTTCCTCATCGACCCGGACAAGTGCACGGAATGCCTGGGCGACTACGAGGACGCCCAGTGCGCCAGCATCTGCCCCATCGAGGGCGCCATCGTGGACGAACTGGGCGCGGCCCTGAACCCGCCCGGGTCGCTCACCGGCATCTCGGCGGAGATGCTGGCCAAGTACCAGGCCGCCGTGGAGGCCACCTACCAGGCGGCGGTGGCGGCCAAGACCGGCTGACCTCAGTACGCGCCCCGAACGCCATGGCCACCGTCGTCTTCTACGAGAAGCCGGGCTGCGTCAACAACACCCAGCAGAAGCGTCTGCTGGCGGCGGCGGGGCACACGGTCTGGGCGCGCAATCTGCTCACCGAGGAATGGACACCCATGCGCTTGCGCCCCTTCTTCGGGCATCTGCCCGTAGCCCGGTGGTTCAACCCCAGCGCGCCCCGGGTGAAGTCCGGCGAAGTACGTCCCGAGGACATGAGCGAGGACGATGCCCTGTTGGCCATGGCGGCCGACCCCCTGCTGATCCGGGCGACCGACAGGCGAAGAGCAGGGGTCCCTCTGGGGATGCGACCACCGGACGGGATGCTGCGCGCCGGCGGGTCGGTCTCCGGCATCGCCTTCAGGGTCGCATCCCACCTTCGGCGGGAATCCTGCTCCGCCCTGCGGCGCGCCCCCCTCATGGAGGCCGAGGGACAGCAGCGCGTGGGTTTCGAGCCGGCCGCGGTGGATCGCTGGATCGGGCTCAAGTCGGCGTCGCTGGCGGCGGGCCTGGAAACGTGCCCCAGGAACCGACAGGCCGCACCCTGCCCGGTGCCGGAGGGGGTCCCGTGATGCCGCCCGCCGGTCCCGTCGAGCTGGCCCCAGGCGTGCACTGGATCGGCGCCCTGGACCCAGGCCTGCGGGAGTTCGACGTCATCCTCAAGACCGCCAACGGGACCACCTACAACGCCTACTGCGTCCGGGGACGGGACGGCGTGGCGGTGATCGACACGGTGAAGGCGTCCCATGCCGCCGACTTTTTCCAGCGTCTGGAGCAGGTGGCGGCCTACGACGAGATCCGGGTCATCATCCTGAACCACCTGGAACCGGACCACACCGGCGCCCTGCCGGAACTGATGCGGCGGGCGCCCCGGGCGCGGCTGTTCATCTCGGTGAAGGCCCAGTCCATGCTCAAGGGCCTGCTGAAGAGCGATGAGTCGGCCTACACCCCCACCGACACCGGCCACACGGTGTCCCTGGGCGACCGGACCCTGCGTTTCCTGCATACCCCGTTCCTGCACTGGCCGGATACCCAGTGCACCTGGCTGGAGGAAGAGGGCATCCTGTTCTCCGCCGACGTGTTCGGCTGCCATTTCTGCGACCCGCGTCTGTTCAACGACAAGACCGGGGACTTCCGCTTCTCCTTCGAGTACTACTACCAGCACATCATGCGCCCCTTCCGGGAACACGTGCTGGCGGCCCTGGACCTCATCGAGCCCCTGGACATCCGCCTCATCGCGCCGGCCCACGGCCCCATCCTGCGCGACGCGCCGCGCAACTACGTGCAGCGCTACCGCCAGCTGGCCTCGCCGCAACTGGCCAACGAGGCCGGTCACGAAAAGACCCTGCTCATCTTCTACATCTCTTCCTACGGCAACACGGAGCGCATGGCCCAGGCGGTACGCGACGGGGCCGAGGAGGTGGAGGGCGTGCGGGTCTCCCTGTTCGATCTCCAGGGGGGCGAGGTGTCGCCCTTCGTGGACCTGATCGAGGCGGCGGACGGCATCGTGTTCGGTTCCCCCACCATCAACGGCGACGCGGTCAAGCCCGTCTGGGACCTGCTCTCGTCCCTGGCCGTGGTCAAGGTCAGGGAAAAGCTGGGTGCCGCCTTCGGCTCCTACGGCTGGAGCGGAGAGGCGGTGGCCATGATCGAGGACCGGCTGCGCGGGCTCAAGCTGCGGGTGCCCGTCACCGGGGTCAGGGTCAAGCTGATCCCCACCGAGGCGGAGCTTGCCCAGTGCCGCATGCTGGGCAGCCGGTTGGCCGAGCACCTCACCGGCCGGGCCGGCCACAAGGTCATCGCCATGGAGGAGCTGCTGGGCGCGGCCCCACGCGTGCGTCCCGCAGATATCCCTTACGCGGTCAAAGCCGTTCCGAAATCCACCCAGATCAGTTAGCGCAAGGAGTCACCATGCCCAAGGCCAACGTCACCTTCGAGGACATCGGCGTCACCGTCACCGTTCCCGCCGGCACGCGGCTCATCGAGATCTCCGAAAAGGTGGGCGCCGGCATCACCTACAGCTGCCGCGAAGGGGAGTGCGGCACCTGCATCATGAAGATCGTCTCGGGCATGGAGCACATGACGGAGCGCTCGGTCCTGGAGGACCAGGTGCTCAAGGAAAACATGGCCGGACGCAACCACCGGCTCGCCTGCCAGGCCCAGGTCCTGGGCGGCGAGGTCGTGGTCAGGCCTGGATGACACCTCGGGAGTGGGGAGTGGAAAGTGGGAAGTCGGTAGACCACCTTTTCATCCCGCCCATTCCCCACTCTCCACTTCCCACTCCTCACCATCCACTTACCAAGGAGTCCAAAATGCCCCTAGTTACCTTCTCCAGTCCTTTACACAAGGACAAGACCGTCTATGCGGTCGCCGGCAGCCACACCAAGACCCTGCTCACCCTGGCCAAGGAAAACCACATCCCCATCGATTTTTCGTGCCAGGACGGGGAATGCGGCACCTGTCTGATCAAGGTCACCAACCTGACCCGCAAGGGCCCCATGGGCGGCCCGCTCACCGAGCGGGAGGTGGTGGTGCTCAAGGACATGGGCAAGATCACCCAGCAGGAGATCGATGCCATGCGCGTCGACGACGTCCCCCACACCGCCTGGCGCCTGGCCTGCCAGATGGTGCTGAGAGACGAGGACATCCTGGTGGAATACCCCAGCCGATAGGGAGATCGCCATGCCCGCCACCGCCGCCCGCGCCGAGGCCGACCCGGAGCATGTGGCCGGGTTGTATGCCCGGATCATGGCCGGCTCGGCCGGCCTGCCCAACGAGGACCTGTTCGCCAAGATGCTGGCCAGCCAGCATGCGGGGATGGGGGCACTGCCGGCAGGATTGGGCCTGGACGACGGGGCGTTCGCGGCCCTGGTGGTGCGGCATTTCCCTTACCTGGACATGCAGGCGTTGCCACGCCCATGCGGCAGCGACGCCGCCAGGTTGGCCGAGCGCCAGGACCTGATCGACCTGATGCTGGAGCATCGCGCCGGCCGTGACCCGTCCGAGGACTGGATGGCCCGGATCGTGGCCGCCGCCTGCATGGGCGGCGACCATCTGTGGCAGGACTTGGGCCTGTGGTCGCGCAAGGACCTGTCCCGCCTCATGACGGAGAACTTTCCCCACCTGGCAGCGAAGAACGTGCACGACATGAAATGGAAGCGGTTCCTGTACAAGCAGCTTTGCCAGCGGGAGGGGGTCTACGTCTGCCGGGCGCCTTCCTGCGAGGTGTGCGTGGACTACGTCCACTGTTTCGGGCCTGAGGAGTGAACGGCGGGAATGGGGAATGAGGGATGGGGAAAGGCAACGTCTGTATGACCTCCCCATCCCCCATTCCTCATCCTCCCCTCCCGGTCTTGCAATCCCGCGCCGTCGCTGCCTACCTGGGTCTGGCCGTCGGAGACGCGCTGGGCGCCACGGTGGAATTCATGACCCCGCGGGAGATCGCCGTCCAGTACGGAACCCATGACCGGATGCGGGGCGGGGGCTGGTTGAGGCTCAGGCCCGGCCAGGACACCGACGACACCACCATGGCCCTGGCCCTGGGCCGGTCCATCCTGGATACGGGTAGGGTGGAGGCCTCGGCCGTGGCCCGGGCGTTCGACGAATGGATGCGTGCCAAGCCGGTGGACATCGGCAACACCGTGCGCCGGGGGCTGATGAGTTTCCGCAGGCATGGCAGGCCGGAGGTGCCGGAGAGCGAACACGACGCCGGCAACGGCGCCGCCATGCGGGTGCTGCCCGTCGCCCTCGCTACCCTGGGCCAGCCTGAGGAGGCGGTGCGCACGGCCTGCCGTACCCAGGCCCATGTCACCCACCACAACACCTTGTCCGACGCGGCCACGGAATGCCTGGCCCTCATGGCGCAGGACCTGCTCCGGGGCACGGACAAGGCCCAGGTCCTGAGTCACCTGGTGGAGCCCCTCATCGACCGTCATGCCCAGTTCGAGTATCGGCGGCGTCGGCGAGAGAATCCGACGGGCTACGTGGTGGAAACCCTGCCGGCCGTGTTCCAGGCCTTCTTCGGAACGGAGGGTTTCAGGGATTGCGAGGTGGACGTGGTCAACAGGGGGGGCGATGCGGACACCACCGGCGCCATCGCCGGCATGCTGGCCGGCGCGTACTACGGCCTTGCGGAGATCCCGTCCGGTTGGCTCTCCGCCCTGGAATCGTCTGTCCGCCTGGCCTGCGAGGCCCAGGCCGTGGCATTGGTGGGGGCGTGATCAGAGACCGCCTTGCCGCGGGGGGAGGTCAGGGTCATCACGCCCATGATGTCCTTCCCGGCCGTATTCCGCATGATATTCTCACCTCACAGTCAGCGTGCCAGCGCGTCGACGGCGTGGATGAAATGGCGCGGAACAGGAAGGCCGGCACGTCGAAGTTGATCCCGGCCTCCGGCGTTTATTTCTGCTCGGCGGCCTCGGCGCGTTGCCGCCAGGTTTGGGCCTGGGCCGGATCGGACGCAAGCCCGAGCCCGCCTTTTGCATAGGCGTCGGCGAGGGTGGTCATGGCGACGGGATTGCCGTTTCTGGCGGCCAGTCGCAACCAGACCAGGGCTTGTGCCGCATCGGCCTCCACGCCCCAGGCGCCGTCCCGATAGCCCATGGCCAGTTGGTACTGCGCCGTGCCGTCACCGGCGAGTGCGCGGTGTTTCAGCGTGTCGATGGACCGGCTGTCCGACACGTCGCCCAGCACCAGACGGTAGAGGCCTCCCAGGAGGCTATGGCCCCGGGTGACGCCCAGGGTCCGGTCGATTCGATCTGGG
>JBJKSP010000403.1:0-5246 GCA_046703865.1 Thiobacillaceae bacterium | reverse complement strand
CCACCGACCTGCTCACCAGCCTCCAGACCGGGCTGATCGATGCCGTGCCCACCATGCCCCTGTTCGCCCTGCTGGAACGGCATTATACGGTCGTACCCAACATGACAGTGCTCAACTGGTCCCCGCTTGACGTGGATCACTTCGTTTCCTCGTCGTCTTTGACTCAACGCGGCTTCATGAACATCTCCGACCGCCGCAAAGGTCAAACCTGTGTGAGTCCCCCCGGCAGAGCCGGGGTTTACCTCTGTGAATTAACGTGCCTGCTGTCCTGCTAATTGCGTCTCGGACAGAATTGACGACAGGCGCCACCGATGCGGTTCTGGCCCTCGAGTGTGTCGCAATCATTGCGTTGCTGCTGCAAACTTTGGCAGCCGACCGCTGGAAAACGAAGCTCTGGTGCTGGTTTTTTGGCCTGCTAGCGTTTTCATCTTTACTCGGTGCTTTGGCGCACGGTCTGGACATGCCAGATTCCGTTCGTGCAGCACTGTGGAAGCTGCTCTACCTATGCTTAGGGATTCTCATGGCTCTGTTAATTGTAGGAGCTGTGGCAGATTGGCGTGGCCAGGCTGTAGCCAAGCGGCTAGTCCCAGCAAGTGTCATCACAGGTGCAGCCTTTTTCGGGCTGACTGAACTCCTCAGCGGGGCGTTCACGGTATTCATCGCCTACGAGGCCGTGGCTTTGGTGAGCGCGCTGGCCATCTATATCTTCCTTGCAGTCACACAGCGGCGGAAGGGTGCCTATGTCGTTGCCATGGGAATCGTGTTTAGTATGGTTGCGGCAGGACTACAGGCGAGCCACATTTCCTTTGATGTTGTCCTCGCGTTCGACCACAACGGGGCTTTTCACCTTGCGCAGATGTTGAGCACGGCCGTACTCGCGCTGGGATTACACGTCGGGATTGAATCCGATAAGTGAGTAACTGTCATTCCCTAGCGATGGTGCGGCAATGGGGGCCTTGTGCCACGGCCAACAGATGGCGAAGCCAAGTGTTGGACAGTCCCGCCCGAACAGTTAGAGCGCGATTGCATAGTTTGGGTGGCTTCCAAGGGCATGCAGTACAAGGGCGGCAATATCGCTTGGCAACGATGCACTTTCAGCTAAGAAGGCACGGTAAACGCGCTGAGCGTCAAAAGCGCTATCCGGAACGAGCACCGGGGACGATTTGGGTCTGCCGGACTGGGACTCGCCGCTATCAACAGCCATGTGGGCGAACTCCTCATCGGGGTGCCAAACTATCGACCGTTCCCTTGTGGTCTTGTCGTAAGTCAACTCGAAGCCTGCAAAGGACCCATCTTCGTTAAGCCAGACGATCAAGTCAAACTCATCGGAATAGAACCACCGCCGTCTTCCCTCACCGGGGATTTGGCGGGCATTGATCAGTTCTTTCATGGCGGTGCGAGTCGATCGCGTTCTAACAGTTAACGGACGCGGCTATCCGTCCATTACGAGCGGACGCGCTGCCTGGATAGCACGATATGTCCTTGAGTTTGTGCGCTTATCTCCCTTTGCTGTCCATTGATTGTTATATGAAAAGGCGGACGCGACGCCAGCATAGTCCAACGCTTGTCCGGATGCTACCGCGTTCTCAGTGAAGGTCATACCAGCCCGGGTCTAGACTCTGTGCCCAGCACAGCACGCGCGGGCTGGCCTGGCCTCATGGTTCAACACTCGAGGAAGTCAAGGGCCCACGGCTCTTGTCAGTTCGTGCGTCAATAGTCAATATGCTCGCGCATGGCAGAGTTGGACTTGAGCACGGTGCTCTTACCCATCTCAACCGTGATCAGCTGCGGATAGTCGTAAGCGGCCCCGGAATGCATATCCACCCCGGCACCGATGAGTCCGCCGAATAGTATGTTGCCGAAGGCCATTGCCTTGGTGGAGGACTCCACCGTGACCATCCCAGGTGGCTGGCCGTCCTTCTCGCACTTCACGGCAAGGGCCTTGCCACTGCGCCTGAGGCTCACCGAGCCTGGAGTGGACACGAACCATTGCCCCTTGTCGTTGCTCAGTGCGCAGGCGGCCCCGTTCACGGCCACGCCCTCTTGCTGGGTCGCCACCGACACGCTCTCGTCGTGACCGGTGACAATGGACGCACAGCCGGAGGCCCCGAGCATCAGGCCGGAGAGGAATAGGATGATAAGTTCGTGTTTCATGACAGTCCTCCCAAAGTTGTGGTAACGAGGTTGATGGGTGCCGGGCCGGTAGGCGCCCACGATGAAAACGCTACTCAGGCCCAACTGGATGACATGGCCGGTGAGGCCCTTTTCATGCCTCCGGCCCTTTCATGGCAGCGCCGACTGAGCAACCGCAAGGACCTGCACATCGGGTCGCCCGTTGGAAACAAAGGATCGCGTTCATCATGTTCGGAACCTCCGTTAGTTTTGTTGTTTTGACAGATTCCGATCTAGGCCCAAGGATCAAATGAGACAACCAAACCCAGATTCGTAGCAGCCGAACCGACCACCGGTACCGAATGACAGTACCAATTGACAGGGAGAACCGACCATGGCCCAGACCCAAGCCCTCGTCGCCACCCTCAAGAAGGCCATCAAGGCCCAGGGCCTAGCCTACAAGGACGTTGCCCGGGAACTTCAGATGAGTGAATCCAGCGTCAAGCGCATATTCGCCGAGGAGAATTTTTCCTTGGCCCGGCTGGAGCATATTTGCCACTGGCTGGGCCTGGAGCTATCGGACCTGATGCGCAGGATGGAAGCGGAAACTCGGCAGGTCACGGAACTGACCGAGGCCCAGGAGCAGGAACTGGTCTCGGACCCCCGCTTGTTGTTGGTGGCACACCTGGTGGTGAACGGCTGGCGCTACCAGGATATCCTGGCCCGTTATGAGTACTCAGAGGCGGAGTTGGTGCGCTACCTCGTCAGACTGGACAAGCTCAAGCTGTTGGAATTGCAGTCGAACAACCGAATCCGTCTTCTGCTCTCGCCCCACTTCATGCTACGCCGCAATGGGCCGATCCAGCGCTTCTTAACCTCTCGCCTGCACGACGATTTCCTGAACAGCAGCTTCAAGCACCGGGGAGAGTCTTTCCTCCTCCTGTCCGGGACCCTTACCATGGAATCGCGTGTGGCACTCATCAAGAAGATGGAAAGGCTCGCCCAGGAGTTCAACGAGTTCAATCAGGATGACCACAGCGCGCCGCTGGAGCAGCGCACCGGGTGCAGCATGTTTCTGGCGATTCGCCCCTGGCGTCCTGACGTATACGAGAAGATGCGGCGATACCCTGCCTCAAGCGGTCAACCGTCGCGCAATGATTCCACCCCGGAAGTAGATCAGTAGCGGCTGGCGATTCAGCCGGGTTACGTTCGTGCAGCGCTATGGAAGCCACTGTTCCTATGCCTTGGGGAAGCCGGTGTTCGTCATCATGGAATGACGCCTCACGTCGGCCAGACGCTTACGCGACGCTGGGCTGGAAGTATCGGCCCTCGATACCCGGCGTCGCGTCTTGAGCTGCCCTGCATTGGCAGGCGGACGGTACCCACTTCTTGTCATAAATTGACATCAACGGACATCCAGGTCCTGAAGCCAAGGTTTTCCACGGAGTCGTAGGGAGGCAAAGGGAGCGGAAACCGGGCCCGCGAGAAGGATCAGGGACCGATGTCCGGTACTGGGGAGGTGGTCTCCATGAACAAAAGGCATCTGTATCTGGTTGGGTTCCTTCTCGTGCTGGCGGCCATACCAGGGTGCTCCATCCGGCAGCTGGCGGTGAACGCCGTGGGGGATTCCCTGGCCTCGGGGGGTTCCGTCTACGAACGAGACGACGATGTCGTGCTGATTGGTGATGCACTGCCTTTCAGCCTGAAGCTGCTGGACAGTCTGCTGGCCCAGTCACCCCGGCATCGTGGTTTGCTCCTGTCAGCCAGCCGGGGCTATCTGCTCTATTCCTATGCCTACGTGGACGAGGCGGCCGACCGACTGGCAGCGACCGACCTGGACCAGGCCAAGCCAGTCCGGGCCCGGGCACACCGCCTTTACCTGCGTGCCCACGATTACGCGGTGCGCGGCCTGGAGGTTTCTTACCCGGGCCTGCATCAGGAAATCGCCCGGGATCCTGCCCAGGCCGTACGCCGGGTAGGCGGCTCGGACCGCGCCACGGACGTCACCTTACTGCATTCTGCCGCCGCCACCCTAGCTCTGGCCATCGCCTCCGACAAGCAGGACGCGGCCATGCTGGCCCGGTTGCCGGAGGTGGATGCCTATCTGGCACGCGCCTTGGAACTGGATGAGGCCTGGAACGCTGGCGCCCTGCACGAGTTGGCCGTCACCTGGTTGGCGGCGCGCCCTGGCCTGCATCGCAGTGAATCCATCGACCAGCATTACGCTCGGGCACTGGAACTCTCGGGCGGGCACCGGGCGGGGGTTTACGTGGGCTATGCCGAGGCGGTGATGGTCCCAGCCCAGAAACGCGATGAGTTCGTGCATCTCATGAACCTGGCCTTGGCGGTGCAACTGGACGCCGCGCCGGATGAGCGCCTGATCAACGCCCTGGCGCAGCGACGCGCCCGCTGGCTGCTGGGTCACCTGGACGAGCTGTTCCTGGAGTAGCCCAGGTCGGGCAGAGGGCATGACACGCCAATTTCTTACTGGAGCCCTGTGGGAGACCAAGATGAAAACACGGCATGTTGTTGCATTGATCTCTAACATCCACCGAACGATCCGATCGATGGGTTTGGTGGAGCGGTCAGGACGCTGGGAGCCCTTCACATCGGTCTGCACCCGGCTGCTCCCGCGCCTGTTGGTCCTGTTGCTGGCCGCAGGGCTTAGCCTGCCCGCACAAACGGCCCCGGTGGTTATCAAGCTGGGCACCGTGGCCCCGGAGGGCTCGGTATGGCATGACGCCCTGCTGCGCATGCGCCAGCAATGGCGTGATGCCTCCGCAGGACAGGTGGAACTGCGCATCTATGCCGGCGGCGTGCTGGGCTCCGAGGAAGAACTGGTGCGCAAGCTCCAGCGCCGCGCCATCGACGCGGCGGCGCTGAGCAGCGCGGGCCTGTCGGCCCTAGACGACGGCTTCCAGTGCCTCAACGTGCCCATGCTGTTCCAGTCTACAGAGGACTTGGCCTATGTCCGGGCAGGCGCCGCACCGCTCATCGAACAGCGCGTGGAGCAGCGTGGTTTCAAGGTCCTGAACTGGGCCTCGGCGGGTTGGGTACAGATCTTCTCGAAGCTGCCGGTGCGCACCCCCGACGACCTGCGTCGGATGAGGGTCTGGACCAGCGCCGGCGACCCG
>JBJKSP010000402.1:0-3464 GCA_046703865.1 Thiobacillaceae bacterium | reverse complement strand
ATCCGATATTCCGGGCGTCAGGCTGTTGCGTCGATCCTCGTGCGGGTTCTATAGCGGTGAAGGTGGACGGGCTGGGATACTCCGCTGCTCACGGGTGAGGCGGCGTCACTCGTCGACCGGTGACTTCCATAGGCTCGCTTCGGCACGCAATCCCTACTATCCGACCGGATCGTGTCCGGGTTATGGTCCGCGCTGCTAATGCGTTACCATTGCTACTTTTCCCTGGCATAGCCTCATCAGAGCAGACCCGGGGATGTGCGGCGGTTGATCTTGCACGCGGACATTACGGGCGTCGGTGGCAGGTGCCAGGACCGGTGAGCAGGCTTAACCGGACCCCAGGGCGGCAGGAGCTCTTTCTTCAACGCCCAGCGCTCGCCCAACTAAGCAAACTTAGTATAAATGAATGTCTGAAGTGCGCAAAGAAGGTGTAACAAAAGTCCAGATCGGCGATGAGGCGGTGGGGCAGAGGCTGGACAACTTCCTGTTTCGCCGGCTCAAAGGCATTCCGAAGAGTCGCATCTATCGCATGTTGAGGGAAGGGGAGGCCAGGGTTAACGGGCGTCGCGCGGCCCCGGACTACCGCCTGGAGAAGGGTGATCAGCTGCGCATCCCGCCGGTGCGCATGGCAGAACGGCCACCGCCGGTTCCAATGCCCGCAAGGATCGGCCAAAGCCTGCTCAAGCGCGTCCTCCATCGGGACGACAGCCTGGTGGTGCTGGACAAGCCGGCCGGCCAGGCGGTCCACGGTGGCAGCGGCATCAGTCTGGGCATCATCGAGCAGTTGCGTCATGAGCTCCCGGAGGCCCGTTACCTGGAGCTGGCCCATCGCCTGGACAAGGAGACCTCGGGTGTCCTGATCACCGTGCTGAGGCGCCCCGCGCTGCTGGAACTGCACCGCATGCTCCGGATGGGGGAGGTGAAGAAGACCTACCTCGCCCTGGCCGTGGGCCATTGGCGGGATGCGCTGCGACACGTCAAGCTGCCCTTGCAGCGCTATCTGACCGAAGGGGGTGAGCGACGGGTGGCGGTCAGCGATGAGGGAAGAGTCGCCCATACCGTATTCCGCCTACTCAAGCATTATTCAGGATTCAGCCTCCTGGAGGCGGAACTCAAGACCGGCCGCACCCACCAGATCCGCGTGCATCTGGCCACGCTGGGATACCCCCTGGCCGGCGACGAAAAATACGGCGATTTCGAACTCAACCGGGCCTTGAAGAAACGAGGCCTTAAACGCATGTTCCTGCATGCCGCACGCGTTGAGCTGCTGCATCCCGGCACCGGCGCTCCCCTGGTTCTGGAGGCGCCCCTGCCCGCGGATCTGCAACGATTCCTCGACGGACTGGAAACGCAGTGAACCGATTCGACCTGCTGATCTTCGACTGGGACGGCACCCTGATGGATTCGGCCGGCACCATCGTGGCCTGTATTCAGGCCGCCAGTACTGATTTGGGCCTGTCCGTCCCGAGCCGTGAGGCCGCCAGCCACATCATTGGGCTGGGGCTCAACCAGGCCGTGGCCTACCTTTTCCCCCGTCTTCCGGAATCGAAATATCCGGACCTGGTGGAGTGCTATCGTTACCACTACCTGTCACAGGATGCCGACATCCCGTTGTTCGAAGGGGCACACGCCCTGCTGGAAGAACTCCATGACCGTGGCCACCTCCTGGCCGTGGCCACGGGCAAGGCCCGGCGTGGGCTGGACAGGGCACTCGGCCATAGCGGGCTCCAGGCCTGTTTCCATGCCTCGCGCACAGCGGACGAGACTCATTCCAAGCCCCATCCGGCCATGATCGAGGAACTGTTGACCGAACTCGGGGTCTTGCCCAAACGGACGCTCATGATCGGCGACACCAGTCACGATCTGGAAATGGCACTCAATGCGGGCGTGGCCTCATTGGGGGCAGGGTATGGCGCCCATCCGCCGGAAGATCTGTTCGCATACGCTCCCCTGGCCGTTTGTCGCAGTTTCGAGGAACTGGCTCTGTGGTTGAGAACGAACGCCTGATCTGTGCGTCAGGGGAATTGCAGGAGGCGGGAACGGGCATCCGCTTCGAAGTGGCGAGGGGCGGGGAGAGGCTGCCCGCCTTCGCTGTGCGCTATGACGGGCGGGTCTACGGTTACCTCAATCGTTGCGGACATGTCCCGGTGGAGTTGGACTGGCAGCCGGGGGAGTTTTTCGATTATTCGCGGCTATACTTGGCCTGCTCTACCCACGGCGCCTTGTATGACCCCAAGAGCGGGGCCTGTGTGACGGGGCGTTGCAACGGGCAGGGGCTGATCAGCCTGCCCATGGTCGAGCGGGACGGCGCGATCTATTTAAAGGAAATACACCATGGATGACAACAACAACCCGGAACGCGGAACCCTGGAGCGCCTTCTGCTCGCTCACCTGCAAGAGCAAAGGCGCACACGGCGCTGGGGCATCTTCTTCAAGTCCCTGGGTTTTTTCTGGCTGTTTCTTCTGATCGTGCTCATTGCCACCCACGAAGGCGGCGATTTCAAGTATGTGGGGCCCCACACCGCCCTCATCGACCTCCAGGGCGAGATCGGCGTGGATCACGGCATCGTGGCCGACGATGTGATCAAGGCCTTGGATAAGGCCTTCGAGGACAAGCAGACCAAGGGGGTCGTGCTACGCATCAACAGTCCAGGAGGCAGCCCCGTCCAGGCCGGGCAGATAAACGACGAGATCCGACGCCTGAAGGCCAAGTATCCCAACATTCCGGTTTATGCGGTGGTGGACGACATCTGCGCCTCAGGGGGGTATTACATTGCCTCCGCCACCGACAAGATCTTCGTGGACAAGGCCTCCATCGTCGGCTCCATCGGTGTGCTCATGGATGGTTTCGGTTTTACCGGTACCATGAAAAAGCTCGGGATCGAGCGCCGACTGCTGACCGCCGGCAAGCACAAAGGCTTTCTGGACCCGTTCTCCCCGATGAAGCCGGGGGACGTGGCCCACGCCAAGCAGATGCTGGATGGCATCCACCAGCAGTTCATCAAGATGGTGCGTCTGGGGCGCGGCAACCGGCTGAAGAACGACCCCGAGCTGTTCTCGGGCCTGGTATGGGACGGTACGGAAAGTATCAAACTGGGGCTGGCGGACGGTCTGGGCAGCCTGAATTCCGTGGCGCGGGATGTCATCCATGCCAAGAATATCGTGGACTACACCCCCGAGGAGGGTTTTGCCGAACGGCTCGCACGCAGGTTGGGCACGGCCGCAGGCAAGGCGATCATGCCCTGGATGGAGGAAAGGCTGCGGTTGCGCTGACGGGTGTACATCGACCCGTCGTTTGCACTTTCGCACGGGTCGCAAAAAACACGCCATGGCGGATCTCGCGATGGCGTCGGGTCAAAGTCGCCGCGGGTAGCGGCACACTGGTTATTCAGGCGGCAGCCTTGAGGGTGGTGCTGGTCGCCTGGTTGAGCTGTTCCTGGGCGGTCTTGACGCCTTCCTGCACCAGT
>JBJKSP010000401.1:0-2515 GCA_046703865.1 Thiobacillaceae bacterium | reverse complement strand
TGGCCCGGCCCGGCTATCGGCCCGCACCCGTCTGCCTGGGGGCCAACACCGACCCCTGGCAGCCGGCCGAACGCAAGCTGGGGATCACCCGGCAGCTCCTGGAGGTGCTGGCGGAATGCCGCCACCCGGTCACGCTGGTGAGCAAGTCGGCCCTGGTGGAAAGGGACCTGGACCTGCTCGCCGACCTGGCCCGGGACGGGCTGGTGCACGCGGCCGTCTCCCTCCCCACCCTGGACGGGCACCTGGCGCGCAGGCTGGAACCCCGCGCCGCTTCACCCCGGCGCCGGCTGCAGACCCTGGAACGGCTCGCCCGGGCCGGCGTCCCCTGCGCCGTGCTGGTGGCGCCGGTCATCCCTATGCTCACGGACAAGGACCTGGAGCACGCCCTGGCGACCGCCGGGGGTGCGGGCGCAACCGCGGCCGGCTATGTCCTGCTGCGCCTGCCCCATGAGGTGAAGGGCATCTTTCAGGACTGGCTCGACACCCATTATCCCCAGCGGGCCGGCCGCGTCATGAGCCTGGTGCGCCAGATGCGAGACGGCCGGGAGTACCACGCCGAATTCTTCAGCCGGCAACGGGGTACGGGGGTCTTCGCAGAACTGATCCAGAGGCGCTTTGCCACGGCCTGTCGCCGCCTGGGCCTGGACGGAGACCTGCCGCCCCTGGACAGCAGCCGATTCCGTCCCCCTGCCCCAGCCGGGCAACTGAGCCTGTTCTGACATGAGGCCCCTGAACCACCTCCGTATGTGGCTGGGTATCGGATGGGGCCTGGTGGCCCTGGTGGTGTACTACTCCCTGACGCCCGTCCCACCCAGGCTGGATCTGGAGCAGGGCGACAAGCTGCAGCACGCCTTGGCCTATTTCACCCTGGTGTTCTGGTTCGGCCAGATCCATCTGCGCCGGCTGCCGGTGGCCCTCTGGTGCCTGGCCCTGGGCCTGTCCATGGAGGTCCTTCAGGGCTTCACCGATTACCGCGAGGCCAGCGCCCTGGACATGCTGGCCAACGGTGTCGGCGTGGGCCTGGGCTGGCTCGCCGCCGCCCGCTGGTCCGAGCTCCTGGCTCGACTGGAGACATGGTGAACGTCCACGCCGCCGCCCCGGCCGATCTGGCGGAGCCGGCCGTGGAGCCAATCTCGCCGCTGCCGCCCAGCTTTGGCTGGACTGGCAGGCCGGCCTGCTGGCGCCGGGCGCCTACACGGACCCCGAGCCCGTCACGGAGGCCGGCCGCCCCGAGCGTCCCGTCCTCGCGCCGCCCGAAGCCATGCCGCGCCGGGAACTCAATGGTCCCGAAGGGCACGCCGCCCTGATCCATGCCCTGGCCCACATCGAGTTCACCGCCATCAACCTGGCCCTGGATGCGGTCTACCGCTTTTCCGGCCTGCCCGCCGGCTATTACGGCGACTGGCTGCGGGTGGCGGCGGAGGAGGCGCTCCACTTCCGATTGTTGCGCGATCACCTGCGCGGCCTGGGACGGGACTACGGCGACTTCCCCGCCCACGAGGGCCTCTGGGACATGGCCCGGAAGACCGCGGACGATCCCCTGGCCCGCATGGCCCTGGTGCCCAGGCTCATGGAGGCCCGGGGGCTGGACGTGACGCCGGGCATCCAGGACAAGCTGCGCGGGTTCGGCGACCGGTCGGGGGCGGCGATCCTGGATATCATCCTGCGCGACGAGGTCGGCCACGTGGCGGCGGGCGACCGCTGGTTCCGGCACCTGTGCACAGAGCGCGGCCTGGCGCCGGAGCCGACCTACCGGAGCTTGATCGCGGAGTGCAGTGCACCCCGGCCCCGCCGTCCCTTCAATCTGACCGCCCGCCTGGCGGCCGGCTTTTCCCGGGACGAACTGGCCGATCTGGCGGGCTGAAGCGGGATCAGTAGTGGATGCGTGCCTTCCAGGTGAGCGTGGCCTTGCCCTCCGCGGGCACGGGGACTTCCCAGACCGCAGTGTGGGCGCTCTCCCGCTTGTGGGGCAGGCTTTCTTCCAGCATCTTCCAGTCGCCGGGGATGGGCTCGACCACCTTGACGGTAACCGCCTCCTTCCTGGCGTTGCGGATGTCGAGCCGATAGGCCGTGTCGGTGACACCGCCCTGGCCGCCGTAGTTGGCCAGCTTGCTGAACTCGGTCTGCGTCTTCTCGGCGCTGATGTCGAAGGCATCACCCATCTTGAGCCTGACCTTTTCCCCCTTGGCAGTGGGGTCCAGGCGGTCCTCGCCGACGAATTGGGCATGGCCGGCGGCGTCCTGTTTATAGACGCGCACCACCCCCCCGGGTAGGGGAATGCCCAGGCTTCCGCCCTCGTCGGTGAATTCCAGATAGATGCCGGGCTTCAGCTTCTGTCCCAGATCACCGTACTGACCCCGGTAGTAATAATCGACCCCGCGCAATACGTATTCCTTATGCACGGGGACCTGGGTTGCGGAGAGCAGGGCCAGCTGCTTGGTCTGCCGGTCCAGAAGGGTGACCGGCCGACCCAGCGTGTAGAGATGGTAGTCATACAGGGACTCCTGCCGGGGTT
>JBJKSP010000400.1:0-5582 GCA_046703865.1 Thiobacillaceae bacterium | reverse complement strand
GCGGCCCCGCGACAGGGGCTTGTTTCTGCGAGGTTTTGCATGCGACTGATCCTACTCGGCGGCCCCGGCGCGGGCAAAGGTACCCAGGCCAACTTCATCAAGGAGCGCTACGGCATTCCCCAGATCTCCACCGGTGACATGCTGCGCGCCCACGTCAAGGCCGGCACCGAATTGGGGCAGAAGGCCAAGGCCATCATGGACGCGGGTGGCCTGGTGTCCGACGACATCATCATCGGCATGGTCAAGGAGCGCCTGACCCAGGATGACTGCAAGAACGGCTACCTGTTCGACGGCTTTCCCCGGACCATCCCCCAGGCCGAGGCACTCAAGGCCGCCGGCGTGCCCCTGGACGCCGTGGTGGAGATCGACGTGCCGGATGGGGAGATCATCAAGCGCATGTCCGGGCGCCGGGTGCACGTAGCCTCCGGGCGTACTTACCACGTCGTCTTCAATCCGCCCAAGGTGGAAGGCAAGGACGACGCCACCGGCGAAGACCTGATCCAACGCGACGATGACAAGGAAGAAACCGTCCGCAAGCGCCTGGACGTTTACCACGCTCAGACCGAGCCCCTGGTGAAGTACTACTCCGATTGGGCCGCTACCGGTGATGCCAATGCACCCAAGTACTTCAGGATCAACGGGGTGGGTTCCGTGGATGGCATCACCAGCTCGGTGTTCGCGTCCCTGGATTCCGTGAAGAAATAACCGGTTCGGCAGTCCTGACAGACGCGACCATGGGCATCTCCGGGTTCACCCAGGCCGACCTGGCCCTGGTCAGGGCGACCCTGAAGGAACGCTTCGGCCACGAGGTCGAGGTTCAGGAGGTGGAAACGGAGGTGCGGCTGTCTCCGGCGGACCGGGAACTGGCCGCCTGTCCGGCCTTGTATTGGCAGGAAGGGGGTTGCGCCTTCGTGGTGGCCAAGACCGGCGAGGCGGCCTACCGGGCCATGTTCTACTACTCGGTGAAGGAACGTTTC
This sequence comes from Thiobacillaceae bacterium, assembly GCA_046703865.1. Lineage (GTDB taxonomy): Bacteria > Pseudomonadota > Gammaproteobacteria > Burkholderiales > Thiobacillaceae > JBJKSP01. The sequence goes on along the minus strand of JBJKSP010000400.1, from coordinate 4,605 downwards.
GGCACCGGCAACGAGGATTACGACAATCTGGGCGATTGCGTCATCATCCTGCTTAAGGTGCAGGAAGAGGTGGCCGGCGCGCGCGCCCGGGAGACGGGCGGCGGTTCTTAGCGAATGATGCGTCAGGTGCCCTCGCGCGCCTGCGGTTTGACTCAAGGAGAACGTATGGAAAAGAAAAACGCCTTCTATGCCCAGTCCGGCGGCGTGACTGCGGTGATCAACGCCTCCGCATGCGGGGTCATCGAGACCGCCCGCAAGCATGCCGACAAGATCGGCACGGTTTACGCCGGCCGTAACGGCATCATCGGCGCCCTCACCGAGGACCTGATCGACACCACCCAGGAGTCCGACGCGGCCATCGCCGCCCTGCGCCACACCCCCTCCGGCGCCTTCGGTTCCTGCCGCTTCAAGCTCAAGAGCCTGGAGGCCAACAAGCGCGAGTACGCGCGCCTGATCGAGGTCTTCAAGGCCCACGACATCGGCTACTTCTTCTTCAACGGCGGCGGCGACTCCGCCGACACCTGCTACAAGGTCAGCCAGCTCTCAGAGGCCATGGGCTACCCCATCCAGGCCATCCACGTGCCCAAGACCGTGGACAACGACCTGCCCATCACCGACAACTGCCCGGGCTTCGGTTCGGTGGCCAAGTACATCGCCACCTCCACCCTGGAGGCCAGCTACGACGTGCGTTCCATGTCCAAGACCTCCACCAAGCTCTTCGTCATCGAGGTGATGGGACGGCACGCCGGCTGGATCGCCGCCGCCGGTGCCCTGGTGGCGGATCAGGGCATCCCGGTGGTCACCCTGTTCCCGGAAATCGAGTTCGATCAGACCAAGTTCCTCGCCGCCGTGAAGGCGAACGTGGACAAGTACGACTACTGCACCATCGTGGTCTCCGAAGGCTGCCACTGGCCGGACGGCAAGTTCCTGGCCGAACAGGGCACCCGGGATGCCTTCGGCCATGCGCAACTGGGCGGCGCCGCACCGGTGGTCGCCAACATGGTGAAGGACGCCCTGGGCTACAAGTTCCACTGGGCCGTGGCCGACTACCTGCAGCGGGCCGCCCGGCACATCGCCTCCAAGTCCGACGTGGAACAGGCCTACGCCACGGGCAAGGCGGCCGTGGAACTGGCCCTGGCGGGCATGAATTCGGTCATGCCCACCGTGGTGCGCAAGTCCTCCAGCCCCTATGTCTGGGAGGTCGGACATGCGCCCCTGTCCCAGGTGGCCAACGTGGAGAAGTTCATGCCGCGGGACTTCATCAGCGATGACGGCTACGGCATCACCGCCAAGTGCCGGGAATACCTCTATCCGCTGATTCAGGGCGAGGACTACCCGCCCTACGAGAACGGCATGCCCAAGTACGTCACGTTGAAGAACGTGGCCGTACCCAAGAGGCTGGCGGTCTTCGAGCTCTGACGACCGCAGGCTGAGGGCGCCGGTGAGGCGCCCTAGTTTTGTGGGGGGATGGCCATGGAACTGGAGCGCGCCAGACAGTTGCTGAAAGTGCAGGCCGATTTCGGCGGTTTCTACAACGCCAATTCGGCCAAGCTGATCCTGTCCGAAGTGCAGAAGGAGCATGGCCAGGAGGCGGTGGACCAGTTGATCCGGGACCTGCACCTGGACCGGGTCTTCGGGTTCGAGCCGGGCACTCGTTTCGAGGGCGGCCTGGCCATCGGCAAGGAATATTGAATCAGACCTGACCCAGTCAGGCGGGAATACGAGAGGCCGCGCACGGGGAGGTGGGCGGCGCAACGTTTGACTATTGGCAAAAGGAGAGTAAAGCGATGAGTGACGGTCTGTTGTTCGCCCTGGTGGCGGCGGCCCTGGCGCTGGTATACGGGGTCCTGTCCATCAGATGGATTCTTGCCCTGCCCACCGGCAACGACCGCATGCGGGCGATATCGGCGGCGGTCCAAGAGGGGGCCCAGGCCTACCTCAAGCGCCAGTACACCACCATCGGCATGGTGGGCGTGGTCATCTTCGTCCTCATCGCAGTCTTCCTCAACAAGTTCACCGCCATCGGCTTCGCCATCGGCGCCATCCTGTCCGGCGCCGCCGGTTTCATCGGCATGAACGTCTCGGTGCGTGCCAACGTGCGCACCGCAGAGGCGGCCCACAACGGCCTCAATGCGGCGCTCAACGTGGCCTTCCGCGGCGGCGCCATCACCGGCCTACTGGTGGTCGGCCTGGGCCTGCTGGGCCTGTCCGCCTACTACGCAATATTGACCATCGGCATGCATGTCGACACCCTTGAAGCGGTACACGCCCTGGTCGGCCTCGGCTTCGGCGGCTCGCTGATCTCCATCTTCGCCCGTCTCGGCGGCGGCATCTTCACCAAGGGCGCCGACGTGGGCGCCGACCTGGTGGGCAAGGTGGAGGCCGGCATCCCCGAGGACGACCCGCGCAATCCCGCCGTGATCGCCGACAACGTGGGCGACAACGTGGGCGACTGCGCCGGCATGGCCGCCGACCTGTTCGAGACCTATGCCGTAACCGTGGTCGCCACCATGCTGCTGGGCGGTCTGCTGGTGAGCGGCGAGAGCGTAACCAACGCGGTCATTTACCCGCTGGTGCTGGGCGGCGTCTCCATCGTCGCCTCCATCGTGGGCACCTTCTTCGTCCGGGCGCGCGACGGCGGCAAGATCATGAACGCCCTTTATCGGGGCCTGGCCGTATCCGGCGTGATCGCCCTGGTCGCCTTCTACCCGGTCACCACCTGGCTCTTTCCCGCTGGCGTGACCATAGACGGCCAGGTGGTTTCCGCGGTGAACATGTACCTGTCCTCCATCATCGGCCTGGTGCTGACTGCCGCCCTGGTGGTGATCACCGAGTACTACACCGCCACCGAGTTCGACCCGGTGCGCCACATCGCCCAGGCCTCCACCACCGGCCACGGCACCAACATCATCGCCGGCCTCGGCGTGTCGATGAAGGCCACCGCCGCCCCCGTAGTGGCCATCTGCCTGGCCATCTGGGGCGCCTATCAGCTGGGCGGCCTGTACGGCATCGCCATCGCGGCCACCGCCATGTTGTCCATGACCGGCATCATCGTTGCCCTGGACGCCTATGGCCCGATCACGGACAACGCCGGCGGCATCGCCGAGATGGCCGAACTGCCGGAGGAGATCCGCAACATCACCGACCCGCTGGATGCCGTGGGCAACACCACCAAGGCGGTGACCAAGGGCTATGCCATCGGTTCCGCCGGCCTGGCCGCCCTGGTGCTGTTCGCGGACTACACCCACGCCCTGCACGCCAGGGGCATCGGTACTGAGCTCGGTTACTTCGACCTGTCCGACCACATGGTCATCATCGGCCTGTTCATCGGTGGCCTGGTGCCTTACCTGTTCGGCGCCATGGGCATGGAGGCGGTCGGCCGGGCCGCCGGTTCCATCGTGGTGGAAGTGCGCCGCCAGTTCCGCGAGATCAAGGGCATCATGGACGGCTCAGGCAAGCCGGAATACGGCACCTGCGTCGACATGCTGACCAAGGCCGCCATCAAGGAGATGATGATCCCCTCCCTGCTGCCCGTGCTGGTGCCCGTGCTGGTGGGCCTGCTGCTCGGCCCCAAGGCCCTGGGCGGCGTGCTGATCGGCACCATCGTGACCGGCCTGTTCGTGGCCATTTCCATGACCACCGGGGGGGGCGCCTGGGACAACGCCAAGAAATACATTGAGGAAGGCAACTACGGCGGGAAGGGTTCCGAGGCCCACAAGGCCGCGGTGACCGGCGATACCGTGGGCGATCCCTACAAGGACACCGCCGGCCCGGCCGTCAACCCGCTGATCAAGATCATCAACATCGTCGCCCTGCTGATTGTTCCGTTGCTGCATACCGTAAGCTGATCGGAATCGCACAAGCGTCAGCGCAGGCAAGCGGGCCGGATTCGTCCGGCCCGCTTCGTGTTTTCTGCAACATTGGACGGGTGTCGGTGTCTGACCGTAGGGACAAGTTTTCGGGTCCGAATCGCGCCAGTTGGTAGAATATATCCGAATCCTAATATTTTCCTTCTCACGATCGTTCAGAGGAAAGCCATGAAACTCAAATCGTTCGTCCTCTTCGCCGCGCTCGCTGCCACGGGCAGCGTGATGGCAGCCACCCAGGCGCCCGCACCGGCCGCGCCCACCATGCCTTCCACCACCTACCAAGGCCCACCCGGCTACCCCCATTCCACCAGATCCATCCCCCAGAGCCCTGAGCAGTGGCTGCAGCGCATGACCGACTTCACCAAGAACGCCTCGGCCTATCGGGACCCGAGGATGTTCGTGCCGTGGCTCAATGCCGTGACCGAGCCCGATTTCTACACCGCCATGGGCCAGGGCATCATGGATCCCGCGGGCTGGCTCAACATGATGAACAGCATGACCCAACCCAATGCCTACCGGAATTGGGCGAGTTTCCTGGCCGACCCGGACGTGTATATGAAATGGGCGGCGGCCTCCATGGACCCGGCCTTTTACACCGCCATCCTGGCCGAGATGTCCGACCCGGGCAAGATGATGCGCTGGGTCATGTGGCCTTTGGATCCCAAGCTGTGGGGTCTGGCGTTGAATATGTTCAACCCCGGTTTATACATCAAGTGGGCGATGGCCCCACTGGATC
>JBJKSP010000399.1:0-6220 GCA_046703865.1 Thiobacillaceae bacterium | reverse complement strand
GTCTGGGGCACGGACGTCTACACCGACGATTCCGGCCTGTGCCAGGCCGCCCGCCACGCCGGGGTCGTGCCCGCCGGCGGCGGACCGGTTACCGTCCTGCGCGGTCCCGGACGCCCCCTGTACATCGGCACCAGCCGCAACGGGGTGCAAAGCAGCGACTACGGCGCCTATGACTACAGCATCCGTTTCGCCGGCGCGGCCCCGCCGCCCGCGGGGCCCGAGCTCTGCCCGGTGCGGATCAGCATCAACCGCGACCTGCCTACCCCCTTCACCTGTGCCTGCACGCCGGAGGCCATCCAGCAGGGCGCGGTCTGGGGCACGGACGTCTACACCGACGACTCCGGCCTGTGCCGCGCCGCCCGCCACGCCGGGGTCATCCCCGCCGGGGGCGGCATCGTCACCGTGGTGCGCGGGCCGGGGCGCCAGATCTACACCGGCACCAGCCGCAACGGTCTGTCCAGCAGCGACTATGGTGCCAGTAGCTACAGCATCAGGTTTCTGGCGCGCGCTCAGTAGGGCGTGGTGTCCCGGATGGATTTGGAGGATACGGGGGGAACGCCTGGAACTGATGGGCTGAACGTCCGGCGCCCGGCTTCAAGGCGAACGAAACCCGTAGGCTTGACGGTACACGCCACTGAAAACGGGATACCTATGCGCAGGAATACGAGCCGATGCTGTTAGTCAAGCGTAGGAAGCCCCCCGGCTTTGCCGGGGGATGGTTACTCAGCTTGATCACTGCGAATGACCGGTGGGCGGCCATTCCTGACTGTCAAATTTTCCGACATCGGACCTTGGTGAACGTCAGGTTCGCTACTTGAGCCAATTGGATTTAAGGAGAGTTACACCATGGCGCAGTCTCACAAGCTCCGCAAAGAGGCCGGCATCATCGGTCTGCTGTATGCCAGCCTCGGCGGCATCATCGGTTCAGGCTGGCTGTTCGGGCCGTTGCATGCCGCGCAGCAGGCGGGGCCGCTCAGCGTGTGGTCCTGGGTGATCGGCGCGCTGGCGGCGTTGTTGCTGGCGCTGGTGTATTCGGAACTGGCGACGATGATTCCCAAGAGCGGTGCGCTGGTGCACATGAGCCGGGTCAGCCATGGCGTGCTACTGGGCCACATCTGGAGCTGGATCCTGTTCTTCGTTTACGTCACCATCGCCCCGGTGGAGGTGATGGCGGTACTGACCTATGCCAACAATTACCTGCCGGGACTGATTCACGCCAAAAGCGGTCTGCTTACTCCGACCGGGTTTGTGGTCTCGGTGATCATGCTGGGCTTCTTCGTCGCACTCAATTTCCTCGTGGTCCGCTGGGTGCTGTTCCTCAACAGCCTGGCAACCTGGTGGAAACTGCTGATTCCGGTAGCCACCGTGTTCGTGCTGATCGGCATGTCCTACCATCCGGAAAACCTGCACGTCGCGCATGCTGCTGCCAAGATAGATGTAGGTGGCATGTTCACCGCGGTGGCAACCGCAGGCGTGATCTTCAGCTATTTCGGTTTCCGCGGGGCCATCGACCTGGCGGGCGAAACAGCAAATCCCTCGCGCAACATCCCGATTGCGGTGATCGGTTCGGTGATCATCGGCATGGTGCTGTACATCGGCTTGCAACTGGCCTTTCTGCTGGCGGTCGATCCGGCCGAACTTGCCAAGGGTGGCTGGCAGGCACTGCACTTTCCCGGTCTGACCGGCCCGTTCGCTGCCATCGCCGCTGCGGTTGGCGCAACCTGGTGGGCGGTGGTGCTGTATATGGACGCCATCGTGTCGCCGGCCGGCACCGCCTTCATCTACGTCACCTCGTCTTCGCGCATCAACATGGCGGCCGCGGAGATCGGCAGCGCGCCGCGCGGACTGGGAACGCTCAACCGGCACGGCGTGCCGTGGATGGCGCTGATCGTCACCTTCGTGGTGGGCGCGCTGTTCTTCTTTCCGTTCCCGTCCTGGCAGAAACTGGTCGGCTACATCTCGTCGGTCACCGTGCTGTCCTACAGCATCGGTCCCATCGTGCTGCTGCTGATGCGCCGCTCCATGCCGGATGCGCACCGTCCGTTCCGCCTGTGGGGCGCCTGGATCATCGCTCCGGCGGCCTTCATCGTCTCCAACTGGATCGTGTTCTGGACCGGGCTGGCTACGCTTAACTTTCTGTTCGGCTTACTGTTCGTGCTGCTCGTGATCTATCTGATCTATCACTACGGTTTCACCGAACGCGGAACGCGCCGCCCACTCGACCTGAAACATTCCTGGTGGTTGCTGCCGTACTTCGGCGGGCTATGGCTTTTCACCTGGCTCGGGCCGACCTTGTTGGGAGGCAACGGCACGATGTCGCTGTTTGTCGACATGGGGGTGATTGCTGTATTCAGTCTGGTCATCCTGTGGTTTGCGCTGGCTGCTACCGTGCCGGACGACGAAGTGCGGCAGGTAGTGGAAGAAATGGTGGAAGTGCCGACTTCGATGGCGCCATAAGCGACGATGGGGCACGGACATCTACACCGACGATTCCGGCCTGTGCCAGGCCGACCGCCACGCAACGGATAGCCGTTGCGTGGCGTGCGGGCTGTCAGCCGATCAGGGGAGGTTCTGGAACATGCGCTGCCAGCTAAACGGGCCAAAGCTGTTCGGTCCGCTACGGCCGGCGCTTTCGCCGGGCTTGATTTGCAGCTTCAACCATTCCATCGGGGCGGTGCTGCCGTGTACGACCAAGCGGTGGAAGTTCGGCAGGTTGTAGCCGAAGGGCTGGGTCAAGTAAGGGTCTGCTGGATTGCCGGCAGGCATGAACCCGTCGGCGCAGGTTACGGCCGCGGCACCCGAGGCGGGCTCGATGTAGCAGGGCGAACCTTCCTTGAGGGGGTTATCCGAGCGGTAGACGTGGGAATCGCCGTTGATCAGCAGGACCGGCTTGCCGAACTGGCTGGTGTGCATCGCGATGTTGTCGATGTACTGGCGGTAGTTGGCGATGTGCTGGTCTGCCTGGGCCGTGCCGTCCAGATCCCACATGTCGGCCTGCAGCAGCAGGACGATCGCACGGGCATGCTGTTGTCTGGCATAGGCGAAGCCCTTGTCCAGTCAGCGCAGCGCGGCGCTGGTGCGCTTGAGGACTTCGTTGGTCTGGGCGTCGGAGCGGCTGGCGCCGTACCAGTTGTCCTCGTCGTTGTTGGAGCCTCCGGGCACGTTCACGGCGACGAACACGACCCCGGATTGTTTCCACATGACGTTTTCGACATATTCGGCGTCTGTGGGATAGGCGGCATCGAAGCTGACGGCCTGCGAGATCAGCGGCTTGTCCACGGCCAGTGCATGGCCCGGATTGGCAAAGAAGATTTCGCGAACGTAACCCAGGTTGGTGAGCGGGTCCTGGCCGCCTTCCTTGCTCTTGTGGCAGTCGGTCCATTCGTTGTCGCCCGGGGTATAGATCAGCGGGGACTTGAACGCCATCCACATGTTGTAGATCGACTGGTCGTAGTCGAAGGAGCAGGTCTGCTTGCCGGAGTGGATGTCGCCGACGTGGAAGACGAGCGACACGTCCCGGTCTGCGTTGATGGTGTCGATGAACGCCGGGGTGGCATCGAATTGGGCGGTTTCCGAGTCATTAAGCCCATAGGGCGCGTCGCCGAACACAGCAATGCTCAGGACATTGCCGTCGTCGTGATTATGCGAATTGTGGGCGAGGACGGAGCCTGCGGCGGCGAGCAGGCCGGCTCCGACAAGTAGCGAGAAGAGTCGCTTGTGCATATGGGGTCTCCAATAACGGGTGATGGCACCATTCCGATGGCGGTGGGGATGGCGTTTTCTTGGGGTGCAGGTAGCGTCTGCCACCGTGGCGGATTGTTGGGGACGCATGTGACGAACGGATGACGGTACAGGCTCGCGGCGGCGCGGATGGCCTTCTACCTATAGTCGGTGGCACAGACTCCGGGAGCGCCGGGTCTAGGCAGGGCTCCCGGGGGCGATGGGAGAGGAGAGGCCATGGACGTCAAGGCCACATGGCAACCAGTTACCTGGCCGAGTCTGCCTCTTGAAGCCTGGAGCGATACTTACGCGACCCTGCACCTAAGGACGCAGATCGTCGGCAAGATCCGGCTGGTCCTGAACCCCTGGGCGACCTTCATGGAGGAGCGTCCGAACGAGGATGCGGGCCGAAAACCGGTGGCCGGAGTCGCTGCGAAGGAGACGCTTGTGAGCATTAATATCCGTGGTGCGTCCCCAATTATTCGATAAATAAAAAATCGGGGCCGTCCCCGGTTGATTGCCGAACGCACCTCCCGGTGATTGCCGCCCTCGCGCCGGTCACCGAACATGGAACATGCCGCGGCATATTTGATTGAATTCATGGAGTTTCTCCGCCCTGATTTCGATGTCCGTCAATCCGCTGTTCGCACGTACCCACGCGTTGTAGCGGGTAACCGTGCATCGTCCGATCAAGGGCATCAACGCTTCGGCGCGTGTGCGGGGACGCGAGTACGGGCGACCGGCAAACATGTCGGCTCCGTATCCGCGGGTCGGTATGCCAATTGGCCAGGTTTGTGCTGGCGTGGCGATGGTTGGCATCTTGTGCATCTTCTCATTCGGTGCACAAGGCTTGTCCGTATAGGTTGTTTGTCCATTCACATCCGTACACCGAAACACACCACCTGCCCTGATGGCCTGAGAGGGTGGTCTCCCCTTCATGGAGGGCGCAATGATCCCGAGGGGGAAATGGATCTGCGCACGCACACCCCCCGCAGGTCGTCTGAGCGGGCTGATATTGGGAACCACAGGGGTCGTCCGCGGAGTGAACTTCTTGCCATTAAACGAAAGATTCCCATTACGGAATTCGAGGTGGGTCTTGATGTTGCCCGCCTCGCTCGTGAGATAGCCCATGGCGATCATCTGGGCAATCTTATTAGTGACACCCCCAACCGATTGGCCGGCATGGGAGATTCCATTCCTGGTCAGTGTGGTCAAGGTGGCTTCAGGAATTTTGATGTCCGCCAGGATATACAGCCTATCCAACAGCGCCTTGCCGTTTGAGAGATCATCTGGCTGAACGTCCGAGAATTTGACCAGAGCGCTGATTCTTGATTCGCCCTCCGGGCTGGTATAGCTAACCCGATCGATCCTGAATTCCGGATCGTGCTTGATCAGGTCCAGGATCAGCGGCGAGATTTTCCTGACCAGTCCGTGGCCGATGATTCCTTGGCCAACGTTATTTCCATTCGCGGCCTTGATCGCATGATTCAGGTTGACCAGAGCGTGTGCATCGAGGTTATGGAGTGACATGTCGAGGACAGCGGGGCCATAGTCTTGATCTGCGACTGTGACGGCCTTCATGTCGAGTTTGCTGGAAAAACTGACCAATCCGCTGCTTTTGTCGAAGCCTGTTGCCTGATCTGCCTTGAGCTGGTTGATGACGAGCAGGTCGGACTGTCGCGGGAGACTGAATGCGAACCGATCCATGGAAAGATGGGCCGAGCCTGTATACAAGCCCGGTTCATCGGGGAAGACGCGCTTATGGTCATCATCGAAATGCAGGCCCGATGCTTGGATCAAACTGACGGCCTTGTCCTTGATTTCTATGTTTGTGAAATCAACCTTCATGGAATAGGTCGCGAGCTTTTCTCCGAAATTGATCGCCAGGCTGGCTTCTCCTGACGACAACCTTGAGGTGTTCACCTGCGTGATGGTCACGAGTGTTTTTCCGGCCCCGCCAAAGTGAAGCACCGTATGGATGGCAACGGGAAGTTTATCCCCCACCCATTCGGAAACTTCTTTCCTGGAGTCCTCGTTGACCGAAATTCGGCTGTCTATGGCCGCGGCATCCAGGTCGAGCATGCCCAGGAAGGGCAGGTGCCTGATCTTGGAGGTCAGGGTGAAGTGGAGCGGCTCGCCACGCGGCTTGGCAGTCAGAGTTATGGCGACCGTCTCCTCGGATGAGAACAAGCCCCGGTCATATTGCCGATCACCCAGCTTGACCAGGGGAAAGACGTCTTGCAGCGCCTTGGATTGTTCGGCCAGCGCCGCTTCCACCTGCTCACCGGCATACCAGGCAGCGGCCGAATAGCCCACAACTGCCAATAACAAGGATCCGGCAATCAGATAGATGGGGGCGTACTTCATACCGAAGGCCAGGTCACAGTCCCGGATTCGGAGAAGACCCCTGCACTAAAGGACTGGTGAGGGTAAGGACGCTCGAAGTCGCGGAAGCTGTCGCCCTTGTAGGACGAATAGACATTGGCGACCGGCCCTTCGA
>JBJKSP010000398.1:0-5098 GCA_046703865.1 Thiobacillaceae bacterium | reverse complement strand
ATGGAGACCCCCTCCGGGAGCGAGATGGCGTCGATCTTCCGGCCGATCAGCTTGGAGGACTTCATGTCGCCGTGGACCACCGCCTCCAAGGCCTCGGCGGCACCCCGGCGCAGGCTGTGCACGACCGTGACATCCCCGCGCCGGATATGGGTGAGCAGGGGGCCGATGGTGGCCTGGGCGGGTGACAGGGCGACGTCGATCTCACCGCCCTGGAGCAGGTCCACGTAGGTGGCCCGGTTGATCAGGGCGATGACCTTGCGCGCACCCATGCGTTTGGCCAGCAGGCAGGACATGATGTTGTCATCGTCGTCGTTGGTCAGGGCGCAGAACACGTCCATGTCCTCGATGTTCTCCTGCTGCAGCAGGTCTTCGTCGGTGGCGTCTCCCACCATCACCAGGGTCTTGTGCAGGTCTCTGGCCAGGACCTCGGCGCGCTCCTTGTTGTGGTCGATGAGCTTGATCTCGTAATTGGCCTCCAAGGCGCGCGCCAGTCGGCTGCCGATGTTGCCGCCACCGGCGATCATGATCTTCCGGACCGACCTGTCCGAGCTGCGCATCTCCTTCATCACCGCCCGGATGTTTTGCGTGGCCGCAAGGAAGAACACCTCATCGCCGTCTTCGATGATGGTGTCGCCCTGGGGGAGGATGGCCCGGTCGCGGCGGAAGATGGCCGCCACCCGGGCATCGACCTCGTGCAGGTGTTCCTTGGCGGGCTCGCGCAGGTGCAGACGCAGGTGCTCTCGCAGATGGCGCAGCTGGTGTCCCACGAGAAAGCCGCCGTGGGCCTTGACCGCCACCAGGCGTATGCGGCTGTCGGAGAAATCCACCACCTGCAAAGCCTCGGGATTGTCGATGAGCCGGCGCAGATAGTTGGTGATTTCCTGTTCCGGGCTGATGGTGTAGTCCACCGCCATGTTCTCGGCGGAGAAAAGCTCCGGGGTCTTCATGTAGTCCGCCGCGCGGATGCGCGCAATCTTGGTGGGGATGCGGAACAGGGTCGCGGCCAGCCGGCAGGCCACCATGTTGGTTTCATCGGACTGGGTGACGGCCACCAGCATGTCCGCATCCTCCGCACCTGCCTCCTTGAGCACGGTGGGATGGGAGCCTTGGCCGCAAACCGTGCGCAGGTCGTAGCGATCCTGCAGCGTGGTCAGCTTGGCGGCATCGATGTCCACCACGGTGATGTCGTTGGCCTCCGACACCAGGCTGGACGCCAGGTTGGCGCCCACCTGGCCGGCACCCAGGATGATGATCTTCATGACTCGATCAGGTGGGAGTGGCGGGTAGTGAGAAAACCGGGATTGGTAGCCGGCACTCAGTCCTATTCGTTTCGGGCCGGCAATTCTATCCCCAGGGTCTTGAGCTTGCGATAGAAGGCGGTGCGCTCCATTCCCGCCTTGCCGGCGGCCTTGCTCACGCCCCAGTCGCATTGTTCCAGCAAGGCGGTGAGGTAGGTACGCTCGAACTCGTCCCGCGCCTCCTTGAGGGGGAGGTCCAGTCGGACACCCATGGCCAGCGAGGTGGGTGTGGAGGGGAGGCCCAGTATGACCTGGACCTCGGCCGCGTCGATGACGTCGCCGGAGGCGGCTACCGCCAGGCTGGTGACCACGTTGCGCAGCTCGTCCAAATTGCCCGGCCAAGCGTGGCCGGCCAGGATCTGGATGGCTTCGTCGCTGAAGGATATGGGGGATAGACGATGTTTTTCCATCGCCTGGGCCAGAATTTGTTGGGCCAGCTGTGGGATGTCCTGCCCGTGTTCGCGCAGGGCGGGCACGCGCACCGCCACCCGGGCCAGGGCATTGTATAGATCGCGGGAATAGCTGCCCTGGGAGGCCTTCTCCGCCAGGTTGACGGAAGACGCGCAGACGATGTGCACCCCGTACTCTGCATGATGTGCCAGCAGCAATTGCAGGCCACGCTGCTGGTAAGGCGTCAGGCGCCCCACCTCGGGAATGAACAGCAGGCCCCCTTTGGCCTCGGCCAGCAGATCCAGGCAGCGATCGGCCAGGATGTTGACATCGTTCACGGCGACCCAGGGCGTCTTGGGGGTATGGAGGTAATGGGCGCACTCTTCGGCCCCTGCACCCGGTTCGGCGGTCAGGAGTATGGGGCCGCCGCTGGCCGCGGCATGTTTGAGCTTTTGCACCAGCAGACGGATGGGCTCGCCGCTGCCCAGCGTATCCATGCTCTCGGGCAGGACCACGGGTTTGGCCTTTTGGCGGAGGGCGCGCTCGACGGTTTCCAGCAGCCGTTTGTAAGGCACGGGCTTTTCCAGGAACTCAAAGGCGCCCAGACGGGTCGCTTCCACTGCCGTGTGGATCGTGCCGTGGCCCGACATCATGACCACCGGCATGGAGGCCGTCCCGTTGGCGACCCACTCTTTGAGGAGGCTGATGCCGTCAAGATCCGGCATCCAGATGTCCAGGAGGACCAGGTCGGGCAGCTTGTCCAGCATGGCCCGCCGAGCTGACTCGCCATTCTCGGCCAGCCTGACTTCATAGCCCTCGTCTTCCAGAATCTCCTGCACGAGGGTGCGGATGCCCGGCTCGTCATCCACCACCAGGATCTCACTCATGACTCAACTCCCACTCGGAATCCGCGTCCAGGATCGGCAAGGTCACGCAGACCTGGGCGCCGCCATGTTCCCGATTACGCACAATAATCCTGCCATGATGTTCTTCCACGATCTTCTTGACCACCGGCAGACCCAGACCCGTACCCTTGGGTTTGGTGGTGGCGTAAGGCTCAAACAGCCGGCTGAACAGGTGTTCCGGAAAACCCGGCCCGTTGTCCACGACGCACAGGTCGATTCCTTCCCGGGTCAGTCGGGTATGCACGTTCAGCATGGGTTCCCGAACGCCGGTTAGGGCCTCGGCGGCGTTCTTGAGGAGATTGTGCAACACTTGGCGCAATAAAGCAGGATCTCCCGCCACCGGAGGGAGGTCGGGTGCCAGGTCCAGGGTCAGGGCCGGGTGGCCTTCGTACAGCCTGGCCACCTCGGCGACCAGGCCGTTCAGATCCAGGCGCTCGATGCGCGGAGAGGGCAGCTTTGCATATTGGGAAAAGGCGTCCACCAGACCTTTCATGGCCCCCACTTGGTTGACGATGGTCTCGGTGGCCCGGATAAGCACCTGGCGTGAGGCATCGTCCAGGCGGTCCGAGAGCTTGTGCTGCAGGCGTTCGGCTGAAAGCTGGATGGGCGTGAGGGGGTTTTTGATCTCGTGGGCCAGGCGTCGCGCTACCTCACCCCATGCCGCATCCCTCTGGGCCTGCACCAGTTGAGTGATGTCGTCGATCACGAGGGCATAGTCCGGCAATGTCTGTGCCGTCAGGGGAGCACCGCGCAGGAGCAGGGTGCGCTTGCCGTCTTCATGCGGGAATTCCCATTGGGCCTGCCAGACGGTGGATGGGTAATGGTGGAAGTGGGATGCGATGGTCTGGGCCAGTTCATATAGGGCCGCATTGCCGTCAGCGCCCCAGGTCTCCAGGGGTTGAGCCTCCAATCCGACCCGTTCCGACCCCAGGATGGCGGCTGCCGCCGGGTTGACGATGCGTACGCCCAATCCGTGATCCAGGGTCACCACGCCCGTGGTGAGCCGTGCGAGTACGCCCTCCAGATAGGCATTGGCTTCCAGCAGTTTGTCCTGGTTTTCCTGGACTTTCACCCTCGCCTCCGTGAGTTGCTGGGTCATGCGATTGAAGGATTGGGTGAGCATGCCCAGTTCGTCCCGGCTCTGTACCGTGTAGACCTGGCTGTAGTCTCCCCGGGCCACGGCACGTGTCCCCCGGGCCAGGGCGCGCAAAGGGGCCGCGAGCCGTTCCGAAAGGACGAAGGCCAGCGAAATGGCGGTGAACAGGGCCAACGCCAGGGTCAGTGTCAGGGAGAGGCCGTACAGCCGCTTCAGGCCCACACGGGAGACCTCCAGCTGCTGGTAGTCCCGCCGCGCGGATTCCACCTGCAGGGCGGCTTTGGCCAGATTTTCAGGCACCGCCTGGGTCAGCCGCAGCACGCGCATGGAATCGGTGAGGGAGACCACATCGATGGGCACGGCCACGCGGACGACAAGATGGCTGCCCGCGCTGGTCGGTTCGACTCGGGACCAGGGCTGATGCAGCCGGGCCTGCCACAGGGCACCCTGATCCAGCCCAGAGGGGGCCAGTCCGGTCTTGGCCGACGAGGCGAAGCCCAGCAGGCGTCCATCCTGGCCGAACAGGGCCACTTCCTGCACGCCGCTGCTTTCCTTTAAATCGTTGAGCTTGGATATCTGCTGCCGGAGCGGAAGGTCCGTGATCTGGCGTGCCAGGTTTTCGCCCTTGTTGGTCAGGTCCCGCTGGAGATATTCCAGTGCCGACTGCCCCAGGGCGAGCCCGTTTTCCAGTGCGTTCTCCATGCGCACGTCGAACCAGGACTCGATGGACTTGATCAGGAACTGCACCGACACCACGTAGACCACGAGCCCCGGCCCCAGGGCCATGAGTCCGAAGAACCAGGTCATCCGGGCGGTCAGTTTGGCACCGAACAGGCCTGCCCGGATCCGTCGGCGCAGGACGTAGAACTGGTACAGGACCAGCCCCGCCAAGGCCAGGACCGCCACCGCGTTCAGGCCCAGCAGGAGCGGGAAATTCTGGGCGAACAACGAGGTGTCGGCTGCCGCCTCGGAGAGCAGCGCGATGAGCACGCCGCCCAGGATCAGGCTGCCTGCGATGGCGTAGATCATGCCGATGCCATCGGGCTCACGGCTTGAACGTCCATTCCTGCCAATCGGAATCCAGTTGCCAGCGCTGGGAGACCACGGCGTTGACCTGCAGGGGTTTGGGCAGCAGTGAGGTATCCAGGTACATCTGGACCGAGGCGCGGTAGGTGTCCTTCTTGTCCAACTGGGCCTGGTGCAGGACCGCCCAGTGCCCGAAGTCACCGGCGGCGCGCAATGCGTCGGACAGACTGGTATAGGTGTCGCTGTGCCCGCTGATGGTCACGTAGTACTGGCGCAGCAGGGCGTTGTAGGACATCTGGATCACGCGGGAGAGGTCGGCAATGGTCTCGGAAAACCAGAAACTGCGGGGACGTTCGGCCTCGAATTCCTGCACGAAGCTGAGC
>JBJKSP010000397.1:0-6366 GCA_046703865.1 Thiobacillaceae bacterium | reverse complement strand
CGGGTCGCCGGCGCTGGTCCAGACCCTCATCCGACGCAGGTCGTCGGGGGTGCGCACCGGCAGCTTCGAGAAGATCTGTACCCAACCCGCCGAGGCCCAGTTCAGGACCTTGAAACCACGCTGCTCCGCGCGCTGTTCGATGAGCGGTGCGGCGCCTGCCCGGACATAGGCCAAATCCTCTGTAGACTGGAACAGCATGGGCACGTTGAGGCACATGTGACCTGGTCTCACTTAGGGGTCTCAAGGTGCCCGGAACGCACCCTCAGGTTCTCCGCAGTTGTCTGAAAACCTCCGGTTCCCAGGGACGAAGGGCGACAAGCAGACTGCTGCCGAATCTCCGTTCCAGCGGCAGGCTCTCATCCTCGCCGGTCATTTCGTTGAATTCGTCGACTAGCCTCTGCAGCTTGTGAATCAGCATGTCGTTGGACGCATGCGACAGCATGCCGGAGAGAAACATGAAGGTCTCGCCACGCCGGTTGAACTGGCTGTCCAGAAAGCCCTGCCGCATATGCGTGTTGAAGAATTGTTGAATGGGGCCTTCCTGACGCCAGGTGAAGTTGGGGGAGATGAGCAGACGGAACCGGTTCCCCGGCAGCATCTCGATCAGTTTGAGCTTGTCCAGATGGGCCAGATAGCCGATCAAAGCGGGCTCAGTGTAGTCGTAGCGGGACAGAATCTCGTCATGTCGCCAATGGTTGACCACCAGGAAGGCCACAAGCAACAGCTTGGGATCGGAGACCAGTTCCAACTCCTGCACCTGGGTGAGTTCCGTGACCCGGCGCTGGTTGGCCGTCATTTCCTTAACCAGATCGGAGATCTCCAATCCGGCCAGTTGACAGATCAGGTCAAGCCGGTCCAAGGATAGGTTCTCCCTGGCGAACAGGCGCTTGACACTGGCCTCGCTCAAACCCAGCGCCTGGGCGACATCGAGGTAGGTCAGCCCGCGGCTTTTGAGGACCTTCTTGAGGGTGCTGATCAACGCCTTTGCTTGAGCCATCGTTTCCCCTCTACGTATCAGTTTTCGATACTTACTAAGCATCTGGACGATACGTTCTATCTATACGTATCACTTTTCTCCGCTTTTGCCATTATGAAACCCAAACGATATGAAGGTCCGAAATTTCCATACGAGACCGTTTGGGGCAGAGGGAGATGCTCATGACAATGAAGCGGGACGATATTAGGAACCTGGAATTCACTGCCGTCCAGGCCGCTCCGATCTCTTACGGCAGCAGCTCATTTAATGACCCCGCAGCCCTCGCCTCGGGATGGGGCTTGTACATCGATGCCGGGGTGGGCCACATGCGTTTCATGGTGTGCAGCGAAGAGGGGCAGGCATTGTTCGACGCCACCGTCCCCAGCGGCGACGATCTGAGTCGGACCCTGGAGTCCTGGCGACTGAGGGAGCGCTTCACCCGTCGCGGAAACGCCTTCATCACCGGCAAGCTGGCAGAGCTGGTCAGGGAGACCCTGGGCTTCGGCAAGACCGTCCTGCCGTCGGCCGCCGCTTGGATGGCCGCGGGAGATCTCATGCGTCGCGAGGGAAGCGACACCATCCGCTCGTTGGCCGTGGTGGAGCTTTCGGCATCGGGCTATCTGGTGGTCGGCGTCGGGCGGGACGGTACGCTCAGGGACGACCTTTTGGCGGTCAACCCGCGCTGCGGTGCGGGTTCAGGCATCAATCTGGACCGGGTGCTGCAGAAGCTGGGACTCGGTCGCGCCGATGTTGACGCGCTGCTGGCGGACTATGCCGGAGAGGCGGGACGGGAACGGCGTGAGAAGACCCCTGTACGCGCCGACCGCTGCGGGGTGTTCAGCTCCTCGGCCACCATTTCCGACAAGAACCAGGGCATCCCCCTGGATGTGGCGCTGGCCACCACCCTGAAATCCGAGGTGCTGAAGGCCTGCCGAAAACTGCCTGCCGGTTATGACGCGGCCTGCCTCACCGGCAGGGTGTTCCATTGGCGCTTTGCCCGGGACTGCGCGGAAGACTACCTGCGGACATTGGGCGTGGGGAAGGTTAGCTACGACGCGGATAACACCCAAATGCTGAAGTCCCTGCACCGGTTCGTCCGGCGGGTGGGGGCGGCGCGTATTCTAGCGCCCGAACGGCGTCTGATGCGCACGCACCCGGCCGAGGAATATCCGGCCATGGCCGAATTGGAACGGCGCTACGTGGCGGACCACCACTACCTGCGTCTGCCCAGTCGCACCTTGGCGAACAGGGTCCGGGATGCCGACAGGCCCACATTCCTGGCCTTGGACGCAGGTTCCACCATGGCCAAGGCCGCCCTGGCCGACGCGGACAGCGGCGACGCCCTGTTCCTGGGGGCCTACAGCAACTCCGGAGACACCATCGAGACCGTCAAGCGGGTCTTCGGGGACCTAGACCGCGCGGGTCTTCGTTCGCTGCGCCTGCGCGGCGTGGGGATCACGGGATCGGCGCGTTTCCAGGTCCAGCAGGCGCTGGAGCACATCTATCCCGAACTGGCGGGCCGTGTGACGGTCCTGGTGGAGAACTACGCCCACGCCCGCGGCTCCATCGCCCTGGCACGGGAACACGTGCAAAGGCTCAAGGACCTGGGGGTCACCGGGATCAACGAGGATTTCTGCATCCTGGTGGACATCGGCGGCGAGGACACCAAGATCTCCACCATCGCCCTGATGGAAGCTGAGCTGTTCGGCAACGCCATGAACCTCAAGTGTTCTGCCGGCACCGGCAGCCTCATGGACACCCGGAGCGCCATGTTCGGCCTGTCGGACGTGGCCGTGGCCTGCGCCGAGGCCTACGCCGCTCCCAGGGGCTTGGCCATCAACGCTACCTGCGCCGTGTTCCTCATGGAGAATGCCCGCAAACTCCAGGTCCAGGGCATCCCCCGGTCCCAGATCCTGGCCTCGGCCAACTGGGCCATCGTCGAGAACATGGCCCGCACCCTGTGGAATCAGCTGGAGCTTCCCCACAATGCCGTCGTCCTGCTGCATGGCCAGACCATGCTGTCGGACCCGTTGCCCGTTGCGGTGACCCATCGACTCCAGTCCTATCTAGGCGCCCCCGCCTACGCTCTGGTGCCGCCCGACCCCGGCCACCGGGCCTGCTTCGGCCTGGTGCAGACCCTGCATCAGACCGCGCCGACAGGCCAGGTGGCCATTGAACTGGCCAAGTTCCTGGAGGCCCGGTTCGAGAAGCGCATCGTCCAGTGCCACGGCGCCGCCTGCGAGGACAAGTCGGCCTGCTGCAACCGCAGCCAGCTCACCTGCCGCGACGACCAGGGACACAAGCTGATTTCCTTCACCATAGGCGGATGCAGCGCGGTCAACGAACTGTTGGCGCGCAAAATGAAGAAGGAGGCAATCCAGGCACCTGTGCGCGACACCTACAAGGAGATCTGGGACTTCGTCGCCTCACGCCAACCCCGCAGCGAGTCCCCCGATCGTCTGGTTATACCACGCAGCTTCGCCGTGTCCGAATGGGCCTACCTGCTGGCCCGGGTGCTGGAGCGCCTTGGCTTGCCGGTGCATGTGGACGAGGTGCGCGAGTCTGACCTCCTGAATGCACAGCCCCTGTTCAACGTGGACACCTGTGCGCCCCACATGGGCGCGGTGGGCCAATACCGCCGCCTCGCCGGCGAACCCCACGGGCTGATCCTGGCGCCCCAGATCGAGTTCCTGCCCACGGGTGGGGGCAGCCTGGGCCGCACCTGCACCCTCAACCAGGGCGGCGTGGCCGTGGCCATGAACCTGGCGAAACTGGCCTGCCCGGAGGCGCGCTTCCATCTATTCAACCTCGATTTGAGCCGGATCGAGGCTGAACCGATCCGCGCCCAGCTCCAGGGGCGTCTGACGCCCGTATTCCGACATTACGGCCTCGCGCCCGAAGCGGCCGCACTGCACGACGCCATCGTCGGCGCCATCGAGGACCATCTGCGCCTGCGCGTGGAGACCGCCGATCTGGCTGCAGACATGGCCAAAGTGGCGCTGGACCAAGGCGTGCCTGTGGCACTGGTGGTGGGCCGGGAATACGTGCTCAACCCGGGGATCTACGACAGCCACGTGCGCCGCCTTTTGCGGGACAAGCACATGGCGGTTCTGCCGTCCTACGTGCTGGACTTGGAGCTGAACCCGGACTACGGCCACATCTACTGGCGCAATCCCCACTTCATCGTCAGCCTGCTGGACGCCGTGGCACGGAGGGAACTGCACCAGCACCTGCGACATCCGGGATTGAAGGAGGTGTTCCGGCGTATCGAGACAGGGCCCAGCCTGCTGCCGGTGGTCCAGGTCTCCACCTTCAGCTGCGGGCCGGACAGTGTGGTGCAGCCCTTCATCGCCGGGACCATGAAACAGCGGCCCTTCCTGCTGATCCAGTCCGATGCCGTGATCAAGGAGTTGGCCCACCTGGAAAACCGGGTAAACACCTACGTCAAGCAGATGGAACTGGGCCTGCATGAACGGCTTCACACGGATTCGTCGGATGCCTTCGATGTCCGCACCCTGGATGAGTTGCGCCTGCAAGGCCCCATCGACAAGGCCAGGGACGTGATCTATTTCCCGACCATGTCCGACAACCGCCTGCTCACTGCCGTGCTGCGCGGGGCCGGCTACACCTGCATCGACAACTACGGCGACGGGGATTACGACCTGCACGGCCTGGTGAAGCAGGGGCGCAGGACCGCCGGTGACGCCGTATGCGCCCCCCTGGCAGCGGTCTGGGCCGACCTAGAGCGCGCCGAGACCGACTTCGCCCGCCGACGTGCCGCCGGTGATCGGACGGTGGCGGGCAAGGAACGCCTGCTCTACTTCGATAACAAGGGCACAGGGCCCTGCCGCCAGGGCCAATACGCGGACGTGCACAAGCTGCTCTATCACCAGCGTCACGCCCAAGGCGTGACCGCAGACCTAGACGATAGCGGCTGTCCGGCCCTCCCGGGCCAAAGCGCGTTCCGCTTTCTCATCGGCCTGGAGACCGAGGGCTATGACATCGGTGTGGAGGAATGGGTTCTAGCCCGTACCCATATGGGTGCCATCCTGCAGGGCGTGCTGCACAGCCTGCTGTTCACCGGTGGCGTAGCTTGCCGCGACTATGAGGAGTACCGGCGCTTCATGGCCGACTATCTGGCATTGAAACGCGAGCTGTACCATGCCCTGGAAGCCTTCCACGGACCGTCTCTTGCAGCCCGCCGGGTCGTCGAGGGCGCCGGACGCCTTGCCGGGCTGAGTTGGCTGGCCCGTTATTTCGCCTACCGGCTGAACGACCCAGCCCTCAAGGCGCCACTGAGCCGCTTCGCACGGACCTGGATCCGCCCACGCGCCTCTGCGGAAGACGCCTGTCATATCGCCCTGACCGGGGAGGTCTATATGCGCGTGTCCCAGGCGGAGGAGGTGTTCCGGCTGCTCCTGGCCAACCTGGGCTTTGGCCGCTTTGCTCTGGAATACACCCCCGCGTGGAGCTACCTGGAGTGGGCTATCGATGATGCCGTGGAGGTCCAGCGCGACCGCCTTGGCCGCCTGCTGATGGCCCGGCGGACCGCGCGGAAGAGTACGACCTCAGCGCGCGAGATCCGTGGGCGCATCCGCCTGGCGCGCGGCCTGAAGTTCATCCTGCGCCAGCTTGTGGCACGGCCTCTGTACCGGGCCGCCGGCCTGCCCATGCCTCCCTCCACACGCAAGGTGATCAAGGCCACGCGTGAGCTGATCCCCACCCTCCGGCCGCTGTCCGAGATCGCCACCTATGTCGGCGAGGCCCTGGGAGAACTGCGCAAGGGTGCGGACATCGTGCTGAACGTGGCACCCAACAGCTGCATGGTAGCCACTATGGGCGAGGTACTCACCCCGGCCATCACTGCTGCGGCACACGGCCACGGTCGCGTACAGCATCTGTTCTCCGCTGATGGCGATATCAACGATGAATCCCTGACCCTGGCCCTGCTTAAGGCCATGGGGCCGGAGCGCTATTACAGCCTTGCCACATCTGCTCCGGAATACAGGGAAAATCCAAGACCGGTTTTACCCGTCTTGTTGCCCACGGCTCATTTCCATTGATCGTTTGTTTGCAAAAGAATAGTCATGTTGCTGGCACGCTGCTCAAGCACTGACCCGCAGGGCCTTTCACTCTGGAAAGATTGCCACAAGGTAGCAATTAGGTAGCAACGCTATCAGGCCATTATTTGGCGAATCACGTCAAAGCACTTGTGGATTCTGGCTCACCAAGATGGATAGATCTGGGCACTGGCAGGAGGTGATTTCTATGCGGTACTAGGAGTTGAGTACGAAGAGATAAAAATGACCATTGGAAACGGGAGGCATCTTACGTTGGTCAGGTGCATTACTAGACAATTAAGTCGTATACGTTAAAAGTTGTCACTCAAG
>JBJKSP010000396.1:0-14163 GCA_046703865.1 Thiobacillaceae bacterium | reverse complement strand
TGGTTTGGCCCGGAGCCTTCGTCGTGGCGGGGCATGCGGTGATCCAGTATTTCCTCGGCACCCTGCTGCTGGCCCGGAAAAGCCGCCTTGCTGCTTTGTTGGAGGGGATGGGTGCCCTTTTGCTGAGCGTCTTCGAACTGGCGGTCAATACCCTGTCCTTCCTCCGGGTCGGCGCCTTCGCACTGGCCCATGCGGCCCTGTCCCATGCCGTCATGACCCTGGCCGATGCGGTGCACCACCCGGTGGCCTGGTTCCTGGTGTTGGTCATCGGAAATGCCTTCATCCTGGTCATGGAAGGCCTGTTGGTATTCGTGCAGACCACCCGCCTGGTGTTGTTCGAGTTCTTTATCCGTTTCTTGAAGGCGGAGGGCCGGCTGTTTCGTCCGGTATGTCACCCGCCGGGGGAGACCCTCTGACCCAGGGGAGGGGGCGCTCAGTCCAGCCAGCGCACCAGATAGTAAAGGCGGAACCCTTCGGAGGAACGCGACGGCCCGTGGGCGACGGCCGCGTGGTAGCCCTCTTCGGGTCGGGCGGCGGCGCGGGCCTTGGCCTCCGAGTCGTATACCGTCACGCAGCCTTCCGGGAAACGCTTCCGTCGGCGCCCCTGGGGGCTGTAGATCACCACCCACGCGGTCTGGACCACCTGGGTCTCGGTGTCGGAGACGAGGGTTGGGATGGCCTCGGCCATCAGTTCAGCTTCTTGCCGGCAGGCGTGAATTCCAGGGGCTGGGCCGGAGTGGATTCGTCGGCGTAACGCGGGCGCTCGTTGCGGTTGAGCCCCAGGGCCTCGGCCAGTTCCGCCTCGCGTGCGGCGATGAGGCCCAGGCACATGCGGATGTTTTCCACCGTATCCTCGTGCAGGGGGCTGGGCTGGTCAGGGCGTGGGGCGCAGTCCCGCACCACGGAGGTGAGGGTCTTGCGCATGGCGCGCATGATCTGCTGTTCCTTGCTCAATTCGGCTTGGTCGTTCATGGACGTTCCCGGTCTGTCGATTGAGGCTTCATTGTCCGCGGCCGGGTGGCAGGGGGCAACCTTGAAACCCTCCAGGGTATTCCCGCTGCCCTTGTCCCTGGAATCGGAAACAGGGTCATCCGCCCGCGCCGGCCCAATGGTCGCGGCGGCACAGGCCACGCATTTCGCAATGGCCGCAAGTGGACTCGCTGCCCTGGGCCGGCAGGGGGGCACCGGCCGAGATGCGGCCCAGCACGGAACGGATGCGCCGCCCTTCCTCTTCGGCCACGGGGACAAACTCGCCCTCCGGCATCAGGGTGTCCACCCGATTGTCGTCCAGGGTGACGTAGGCGGCCCGGACGGCGCCGCTGAGCAGGCCGTAGAAAGGCAGCTGCACCGCTTCCCCGGGGGTCTTCATCCGGCTGCGCAGCGTCTGGCGCGGTTGGGTCTTGTAGTCCAGCACCACTTGGCCGTCGGGGGCGTCGTCCAGCCGGTCAAGGCGTCCTTTCAGGGCGACCGAACCACCCTCCGGCAGTGGCATGTCCCAGACGAGGTCCGCCTCGCATTCGCGCCAGACATGCCCCGCCTGCTCCCAGCCCAGGGCCCAGTCCACATAGTCCGGAATGTGCGATTCCCAGCGCAGTTGCCAGGCCAGGGACAGATAGCGCTCCGAGCGACGGGGCGCGAAGACCTCCCGGGTGATGTCGTCCAGGGCGTCTATGAGCGTGTCGCGCGGGTGATCGTCTAGCCGCGGATGGGCGGTATGAAAGCGCCGCAGGATCTCGTGCACCAGTTCACCGTAATCCCGCTTTTCCATCTCCTCCGGCACCGCCTCGAGCTCCGCCAGTCCCAGTATCCGCCGCGCGAAGAACTGATAGGGACATTGCACCAGGCTCTGCCAGCCGCTGGCGCTGAGATGCCCCGGAATCCAGGCCGGCCGCGGCCCCGGTGCCTGCAAGGGGAATCTGCCGTGGACGTGGGGCGGCTGGGCCGAGACCGGCTCCGAGGCCAGGCCCGTTCCGTAGGCGAGACGGTGCGTGCCTTCCAGCAGCTCCAGCCAGGGGCTGACGGGATTGGGCTCGCCTTCGCGCTGGCTCTGCCAGGTCACCAGAAGCCGGGGCACGTGGCACAGGAGCTCGGAGACGGCGGCGCGCAGGCGTTCGTGGCCATGGCGCATGGCGGGCAGGCCCAGCTCCTCCCTGACCCGGTCGTTGAAGAGGCGACCGCCGTTGCCGGGCGGCAGATGATCGGCATCGGCGCCCAGCAGGATGGCCGCATCCAGCGCCCGCATGCGGGCGGCCGCTGGGGATACCAGATGGATGGGGCTGTCGATGTCTTCGTCCTGGAACGTGGTCCGTTCCAGTTGGTGCGCCAGCCACTCGCGCCAGTCGGACAGGGCGTAGATTCGGCCATGTCCCACCACCTGGCGCCCCATGGTTTCCAGCAGTGCGAGCAATTGACGGCCCGCGCCATCCGCGTGGAATGCCTCCCGTGCGCCGAGATCGTCCAGGGCGGTCAATAGTCCGGACTGCCATGCCGCCAAGGTGAGGCGCTGTGCACGCAGTCGCGATGTGGCCAGCTCCAGTCGGGCGAAAAGCGTTCGCGCGGCGGGTACCCGCGCCCCGATCAGGGCACGCACCGATGACCAGCCCTCCACCAGCCCCTCGGCACGCAGGGCCTGTTCCAGTTCGGCCACCGCCGAAAGCCTGGCGTCGCGGTCGAGATCCGCGAATACGAAGGGCGACTTGAAGAGGTCCAGCAGGTCTTGGTGATAGCAGTCTTCCGTCACGAGGGAGAACAGCCGGTCCAGGACATGGGCCACCGATGCGGTGGACAGGGTCCAGCCGGTCTCGTCGCGCACCAGGATGCCATCTCTTTCCAACAAGGCCCTGAGACGCCTGGCCGTCAGGCGGTCCAGCGCGACGATGGCGATGTGACGGAATCCCGCGGCCACCCATAGACACACTTGCCGGGCTGCGGTGACGGCTTCGTCCTCCAGGCTGCTCGCCGGGTACAGCCGAAGTGCCCTCGACAGCGGACTCTCCGGCAGGGCCGCGCGCAGCCCCGACGCCCTGTCCATGAGAGGGCGTGACTCCCCGGTCCCGGTCCAGGCCGTAGCCACAAAGAGCTGCCGTTCCGGAAAGGCCGGCGGAAAGGTCAGGGTCCGGACCTCATGCCTTTGTCCCCATTGATCCAGGAAATCCTGCTCCAGCGGGGTCAGGTCCGAAAGCCCCAGGGTGTAGAGCGGGCCCTGGGCCGATTGGGCAGCCCGTGCCAGACGTGCGGCATAGTCGCCCATGGCGTCCCTGCGTCGCCCCATTTGCATGGCACGCCAGAGCTCAAGCACCAGGCGGGCCTCCCGTTCCAGGGGACGGGTCATCCTGCCGCCATAGGCCGTCTGCACCCGACGCAGGTAATCCGCCGCGTCATCGGTGGGGTTCAGCCGCCAGGCGGAGAATTCGCCCATGAGGGCAAGCAGTTCCTCGGCGGCCGTCCACAGAAGGCGCTCGTCACAGATGCCGGTCTTGGTCAGAAAATCCCGGATCTCTGCCAAGCGCAGGCAATCCGCTTCCGTCTCTTCGTCCGAGGTCTGGCTGGCCGCCAGGCCGTGGAGTGTGGTCAGCCTGGGGGGCAGAAAGACCGGCATCGGGATCCTGGGTCGCAGCGCGGTCAGCAATGGGGCAGCCGCGTGTAGATGCGGCATCAGGACGGTGCAGCGGCTCAGGTCGGGCAATCTCGCGGCGGCTCCGCTCAGCAGGGATTCGGCCGCCGCATCGAAGGGGGTGATCATGAGCGGCATTGTGCGCCGCTGGGATCGCAATAAAAAACCCCGGTTCGCGACCGGGGTGAAGAGAGGAGGAGGATGTCAGCCGCGCCGGTGCAGGCGCGCAACTGACAATCCCAATCGTCCGCCAGATGGCGCAAGCGTCCGATACGGGATTCGACGACATGAAACGCACATCGAAAGGATAATGCACATTTCAGATACGAATATATGAAATCGTTTTGGCTTCGTCAACTTTTTTCCCACCACTTTTTCTCCACCGTTGGACATGCATGCCCAAACCAGCCCCTTTAACCCATGCCCGGCAGCGGTTCCGGTGCCCGAGACGAAAGGGTGCGCCAGAGTGCGGCCGGTGCAGCCCGGATGCCACGTGCCTGGATGCCACGTTGACGGCATAATTGACGCTGGTAATATTGTTGACAGATTTAATCGGTTATTGAATGGAGTAACGCAATGAACGTGCAGGACATGATCCGCGAGCAGGTCACCAGCCATCCTGTGGTGCTTTATATGAAGGGCACGCCAGAGTTTCCCCAGTGCGGGTTTTCCGCCAACGCTACGGGCATACTCCGGGCCTGTGGCATTCAGGATTTCTTTTCGGTGAACGTCCTGGAGGAACCGGAGATCCGGGAAGGCGTCAAGGCCTATGCCAACTGGCCCACCATCCCCCAGCTCTACGTCAAGGGCCAGTTCGTCGGCGGCGCAGACATCATGCGTGATATGTATCAATCCGGAGAACTCCAGAAGCTGCTGCAGGACGTTCTCGCGCACTGACCTTTCCGCCGGATCCGGGCGCGGCTTGCCGCGCCTCGCCCCCCGGGGCGATCTCTAAAGTTGGATTTGCTGCTGCCGATATCCTGGTAGATGGCCTGCTGTGCCCAAAGGCGGGTGAATGCGATCAAGAGGCATTATCTCGCGGTGATCCTCAAGTATAGGCCCCCGGCTTGGCAGGTGAGCGGTCAGTACACCCATGCCAACGGGTCGGTAAGAATGCCGTGACCGTCGGACTGATCAACGAACATGCCGGTGAGGTGGCCGTTTGGATCAATCAGCGGTGCCAATATCTACGGCAGGGTTTGCGGGATGGATTTTCAATAAGCGTCGCTGTAGTGGAGGCAGTGGCACGGGCAGGGCAGAAGATGGTGAGCGCGGGGACCGAACAGGAAACGCTTTGCAGCCGAAAGCATGATGCGGACCCATCGAATTTGTCGGCGTGCTCGGAATGCAGCGCCTGGTCACTGAACAGACCTGAACCGTGCCGCGGTTCAGACTCATCCTAAGCCGTGAGAAACTCATCCCTGTCATCCAGCCGCCCTAGTCGAGAGGATATCGCCATGCAGATCCAAAGCCGAATCAGCAAAGCGGAAGGAAGTCTGGCCCTGGAAGGGCGCTTCGATTTTCACTCCCACCGGGACTTTCGCGACGCCTACGAAAAATTGTTGAAATCCCCTGCCGTGAAGGAGGTCGTGATCAGTTTCGACAAGGTCGACTATCTGGACAGCTCGGCCCTGGGTATGCTGTTGCTCCTGCGCGAAAAGGCGGAGGCCGCGGGCAAGGAAGTGGCGCTGTCCGGTCTGCAGGGCGCCGTAAAGCAGGTTCTGGATATCGCCAACTTCGGCAAGCTCTTTACCGTACGGGGGTGACGTGCCGGCCGAGACCGGGCTCAAGATCCTGATCGCGGACGAAAGCCTGGCCGACGTCGAGCTCCTGGAGGCGGAGGCACGCAAACTGGGGCATCGGGTGCTGACTGCCCGGGGTGGCCGTGAGGCCGTCGAGATGTGTCGGCGTGAACGGCCAGACCTCGTCTTCATGGACGTGACCTTGCCCCGGATGGACGCGTTGTCCGTCGTGCGCGAGATCCGGACGGTGGCTGGCGAGCGCTGGGTGCCGGTGGTGTTCTATTCCGCCCCGGACCGCATGGAGGACATCATCAACGGCCTGGAGGCCGGCGGGGACGATTATCTGGCCAAACCGGCCAGCCCGCGGGTATTGCGGGCGAAGATCAACAGCTATGCCCGTTTGCTGAGCCTTCAGGACAGGACCCTGGCCTACAAGGAGGAGTTGGCGCAGTGGCGCTCCCAGGCCGAGGAAGAGACCCGCCTAAGCAGCCACGTCATGGCCCGACTGACGGAGACCGCCGGCCTGCGGGACCCCCTCGTCAGGCACTTCAACATGCCTACCGAGACCTTCGGTGGCGACCTGGTGTGCGCCGCCCGCGCGCCCGGGGATATCCTGTACGTCATGTTGGCGGATGCCACGGGTCATGGCCTGCCTGCCGCCCTCACCGCCCTGCCGCTGACCCAGGTCTTCTACGGCATGACCGCCAAGGGATTCCCGCTGGGGACCATCGCGGAAGAACTCAACCGCAAGCTTCAGGCCCTGATGCCCGCGGACAGGTTCGTGGCGGCGACCCTGGCGGCCATGGACGTGCACAACCAGACCGTGGAGGTGTGGAACGGCGGCAATCCAGACGCCATGTTCTTCAATACTGCCGGAGAGGTCGCCTTGCGCTGGCCCTCCCAGCATCCCCCCCTGGGCATCCTGCCGGACGCCGCCTTTTCGGGCGTCACCCAGACCCTGTCCTACCGCAATGCCGGCCGGCTGCTGCTGTGTTCGGACGGGTTGGTGGATGCCGAATCGCCGACGGGTGAACGCTGGGGTCAGGACGAGATCGCGCGCCTGCTGTCCCAGACGGCCCCGGACCGGCAGTTTTCGGCCCTGGTGCAGGAACTGGAGCGGCACCTGTCCGGCCGCGCGGCCCACGACGACATTTCGTTCCTGATGGTGGACGCGCCCGTGGAGCGGCGCCAGACGGTGCGTGCCGTCCCCCAGGGCCTGGCCGACCAAGGGGGCGTCTCGGAGTGGCGGCTGGAAGTCAGCTATGGCGCCCAGGCGCTGCGCGAGCTGGACGTGGTGCCTGTGGTCCTGGGGTTCATCACCCAGCTAAACGCCCTCAAACCGCATCAGGGGACACTCTTTCTTGTCGTCTCCGAACTGTTCAACAATGCCCTGGACCACGGACTGCTGTGCCTGGACTCCACGATGAAGAGGCTGGACGGAGGTTTCGACCGCTATCTGCAGCAGCGCTCCGAACGGCTTGCGACGCTGAACCAGGGCCATATCGGCCTGGCGTTCAAGGTCCATGAGAGCGGTGGACGTGCCATGCTTGACATCTCCCTCACGGACAGCGGTAAGGGTTTCGATTACCGGCCCTTCCTGGGAGATGGATCCTCGGAGAATCCGGATACCCGTCCCCATGGCCGTGGCATCGTCCTGGTCCGAAGCCTGTGCCAGGAAATCGTCTACCACGGTGCCGGCAACAGGGTGTCGGTGCGCTATCTCCTGTGAGGGGGTGTTTTGCCCTTTTCAGGCCCTGTCCAACACGCCCTAGTCATTGAGCTTGTCCAGCAAGGCCAGGATCTTGTCGGGCTGTCCGGCGCGCAGCAGGCGGCTGGCCAAGGGAACCAGGTCGGTCAGCTGGCTGTGCAGGACCTGGTTCTTCACCTGCA
Source organism: Thiobacillaceae bacterium (assembly GCA_046703865.1). Taxonomy (GTDB): domain Bacteria; phylum Pseudomonadota; class Gammaproteobacteria; order Burkholderiales; family Thiobacillaceae; genus JBJKSP01. The sequence continues at coordinate 6,918 of JBJKSP010000396.1, read as the reverse complement.
GGAGGTGGGCGGGGTGCATGGAGAAGCTGCGCAGCCCCATGGCCATGAGTAACCGGGTCAGCCGGGGATCACCCGCCATCTCGCCGCAGACGGAGACGGCCTTGCGGTAGCGCTGGCCGATGTTCAGGGTGTGCTGGATGAGCTTCAGCACCGCCGGGTGCATGGGGTCGTAGAGGTGGGCCACGGTGTCGTCGGTGCGATCGATGGCCAGGGTGTACTGGATCAGGTCGTTGGTGCCCACGGACAGGAAATCCAGGCGCCGCACGAACCACTCCGCGGCCAGGGCCGCGGCCGGGACCTCGATCATGCCGCCCATCTGGACCGCCGGATCGAAGGGAATGCCTTCCTCCCGCAGGGACTGCTTGGCGGATTCGATCAGGGCCAGGGCCTGCTCCAGCTCCGTGAGGCTGATCAGCATGGGCAGCAACAGCCTCACGCGCCCGTAATGGCTGGCGCGCAGGATGGCGCGGATCTGGACCAGGAACATCTGGGGTTCGGCCAGGCACAGTCGGATGGCACGCAATCCCAGGGCCGGGTTGACGCTGCCCCGGTTGAGCCAGGGCAGGGACTTGTCCGCCCCCAGGTCCAGGGTGCGGATGACCACCGGCCGGCCTTCCATGGTCTCCACCACCTGGCGGTAGGCCTCGAACTGTTCGTCCTCGCCGGGCAGGTCGTCCCGGTTCATGTACAGGAACTCGCTGCGGAACAGCCCGATGCCGGCGGCATTTTCCTCCAGGGCCTCGTACACGTCCTGGGGCAGGTCGATGTTGGCCAGGAGTTCCACCGGCGTGCCGTCCAGGGTGGCCGAAGGGCTGGACTTGATGCGCCTGAGCTTTTGCTGTTCCAGCCGCCATTGGTCCTGGCGCAGGCGGTACTCCTCCAGGATGGCCTTGTCGGGGGCGACGATCACCACGCCGTTGACGCCGTCCACCCCCACCCAGTCACCGTCGTGTATCAGCGCACGGGCGTTGTGCAGGGCCATGACGGCCGGGATGTTCAGGCTGCGGGCGAGGATGGCGGTGTGGGAGGTGGTGCTGCCCAGATCTGTGATGAAGGCGGCATAGTTGTGGCGCTTGAAAAGCACCATGTCGCTGGGCGAAAGATCGTGGGCCACCAACACGCTGGCTTCCTCGCCCGCCTGCCTCAGGGGGGCATGGCCGGGATGGCCCATGAGGACCTTCATGATGCGGTCGGCCACTTGGCGCACGTCGCTCTTGCGTTCGCGCAGGTAGTCGTCGTCCATGGCCTCGAACTGGGCGATGAGGGCCTCGGTCTGCTGAGCCTATGCCCATTCCGCGTTGCAGCGTTCCTGCAGGATGCGCTTCTTCGGGGCCTCCGATAGCATGGCGTCTTCCAGGATCAGGCGATGCACGTCCATGAAGGCTGACAATTCGGCCGGCGCGTGTTCTGGCAGGTGGTCCCGCAGGCTGGTGAGCTCGGTACGCACGGCGATGACCGCCTTATCGAAGCGGTTGATCTCTTCGCCGAGATGCTCCTTGCGCAGCACGTAATGGGGAGCCTCCAGCCGGTCGTGGGAGAAGAGCTGGGCACGTCCGATGGCATAGCCGCCGGAAACGCCGATACCATGCAGGCTGAAGGTCATGGCACGCGGGGGATGGGGGATGGGGGATGGAGGATGGGAAGCGGTCTTGCGGTGATTCTAGTGTCCCCCATTCCCCCTCCCCTATTCCTCATTCCCCTACTCCTCTTCCCCGAATTTGTCGGCGACCAGGGTGCTCAGGGCGGCCAGGGCCTCGCCCTCGTCCGGCCCCGAGATCTCCATGGTGATGGTCGTGCCCCTGGCGGCCGCCAGCATCATCACGCCCATGATGCTCTTGCCGTTCACCTTACGCCCATTGCGGCTCAGCCACACGTCGGACAGGAACTGGCCGGCCATCTGGGTGAACTTGGCCGACGCACGGGCATGCAGTCCCAATTTGTTGACGATCTGGACCTCGCGCTCAACCATGGGCATCGCCCGGGGGGATGTGGAAGCTGCCCTCGTGGGCGCCGCGTATGACCAGATCGGCCAGTTTGGCCAGGGGTTCACGGCGGTAGGTGATGGCCTTGAGCAGCATGGGCAGACTGACGCCGGTCACCGCTTCCACCCGGCCGGGCTGGATCAGTTGGCACACCGTATTGCAGGGCGTGGCGCCATACATGTCGGACAGCACCAGAACGCCGTCACCGTCGTCCAACTGGGCGATGCGCGCGTTGTCGGCGGCCAGCATGTCGGCCACCCCGCTGCAGCCACTCAGGTCCACGGACTCCAGCCGCTCGGGCCGCTGTCCCAGCACGTAGGTGGCCCATTGAATAAGGCACTCGCCCAGGTTGCCGTGGGCGACGATGAGGAGGCCAATCATGGCGGTGAGTAGAAAAGATGACTGAGAGGTATTTTAGCAGCCCGTAATATACGACCATGCAAACCGCCCTTGGTGCGGAAGTGCCGGATTGTCCCCGCCGGGCAAATGGTTGTATTTGAGCCACGGTTGAGCGCACGGGTAGAATTTCGGCCTCCCCCATGTCCTGATTCCCGGGCACCCCTCCCATGACCGAGCGCATTCGCGAAATTCCTTACAACTACACCTCTTTTTCCGACCGGGAGATCGCGCTGCGCCTGCTGGGCGACGAGGGATGGCAACTCGTGGAGGAACTGCGCCACGAAAGGCGCACCGGACGCTCGGCCCGGATGCTGTTCGAGATCCTGGGCGACATCTGGGTGGTCTCGCGCAATCCCTATCTGCAGGATGACCTGCTGGGCCACGACCCACGCCGCCGTATGCTGGTGGAGGCCCTGCGCCACCGGTTGAACGAGATCGAGAAGCGTCGCCAGGGCAACCCCAGGGTGGGCCGTCTCCTGACCCTCGCGCGTGAAGCTGTGGACGGTTTCGAATTCGGCCTCTACGAGACCCGGCGCCTGCGCCAGGCGGTGGTGCGGCGGCTCGCAGGGGCCACGCGCAGGGACAACATCGCCTTCGACGGTTTCGCCCGGGTGTCCCACGTCACCGACGCCACCGACTGGCGGGTGGAATATCCCTTCGTGGTGCTGAACCCGGACACCGAGGCGGAGATCCCCAGGCTGGTGGCCGGCTGCATCGAACTGGACCTGACGGTCATCCCCCGGGGTGGGGGCACCGGCTACACCGGCAGCGCCGTGCCCCTCACTCCGCGTTCCGCCGTCATCAACACCGAGAAGCTGGACTGGATCGGCCCCGTCGAAGAGCGCATCCTGCCTGGACACAGCACGCCTACGGCCGTGATCAGCTGCGGTGCCGGTGCGGTGACGCGCCGGGTCATGGAGGCGGCCGAGGCCGCCGGCCTGGTGTTCGCCGTGGATCCCACCTCGGCCGATGCCTCCAGCATCGGGGGCAACGTGTCCATGAACGCCGGTGGCAAGAAGGCGGTGCTGTGGGGCACGGCGGTGGACAACCTGGTGTCCTGGAAGATGGTCACGCCGGCGGCGGACTGGCTGGAGGTTTCCCGCCTGGACCACAACCTGGGCAAGATCCACGAGGTGGAGACCGCGCGTTTCGAATTGCGGCATTACCATGCCGACGGCCGCGCCAAGGGGGGTTCCGAGATCCTGGAGATCCCGGGCAGGGCCTTCCGCAAGCAGGGGCTGGGCAAGGATGTCACCGACAAGTTCCTGGGTGGTCTGCCCGGGATACAGAAGGAGGGCTGCGACGGCCTGATCACCCAGGCCAGCTTCGTCCTGCACCGGATGCCGGCCCAGATCCGCACCGTGTGCCTGGAGTTTTTCGGCAGCGCCCACCAGGCGGTCCCCGCCATCGTGGAGATCAAGCGCTATCTGGACGACCATCCGGGCGGCGTGTCGCTGGCCGGTCTGGAACACATGGACAGCCGCTATGTGAAGGCCGTGGGCTACGCCACCAAGGCGAACCGGGAGGGACGGCCCACCATGGTCCTGCTGGCGGATGTGGTGGGCGATGACGAGGGCGCCGTCCAGGCTGCCGCCTCCCATATCGTGCGGCTCGCCAACGCCCGGGACGGGGAGGGCTTCGTGGCCGTGTCGGCGGAGGCGCGCAGGAAGTTCTGGCAGGACCGGGCGCGCACCGCCGCCATCGCGGCCCATACCAACGCCTTCAAGGTCAACGAGGACGTGGTCATTCCCCTGGAACGGCTGGCGGACTACACGGACGGCATCGAGCACATCAACATCGAGCTTTCCATCGAGAACAAGCTTGCCCTGGTGGATGCCCTGGAAGGCTTCTTCCGGGGCGAGCTGCCCCAGGCCCGGGACGACGAGACCCAGGCCGATCCGGAACTCACCGAAGAACGCCGTGCCCGCGCCCTGGAACTGCTGTCGGCGGTGCGCCAACGCTGGCAGGGCCTGCTCGCGCGCCTGGACGAGGCGTCGGTGTTCCGGTCTCTGCAGGACCACAGCGAGCGGGTGTCCTGGAAACGCGAGCTACGTTCGGAGTTGAGGCAGATATTCACAGGCCGGGAATACGAGCCGGTGCTGGCCGAATGCGAGCGCATCCATGCACGGATCAAGAAGGGCCGGGTGTTTGTGGCGCTGCACATGCATGCCGGCGACGGCAACGTGCACACCAACATCCCCGTGAACTCCGACGACTACGAGATGCTCAAGACGGCCAATGCGGCGGTCGCCCGCATCATGCATCTGGCCCAGGACCTGGGCGGGGTGATCTCGGGAGAACACGGTATCGGCATCACCAAGCTGGACTATCTGCCCCAAGAAACCGTGGCGGCCTTCGCCGCCTACAAGCGCGAGGTGGATCCGGAGGGCCGATTCAACAAAGGCAAGCTGACGGCGGGCTCGAACCTGACCAATGCCTACACTCCCAGCTTCAACCTGCTGGAGCTGGAGTCCCTGATCATGGAGCAGTCGGAGATCGGGGCCATCGCCGACTCCATCAAGGACTGCCTGCGCTGCGGCAAGTGCAAGCCGGTGTGCAACACCCATGTGCCCAGGGCGAACCTGCTCTACTCGCCGCGCAACAAGATTCTGGCCACCTCCCTGCTGATTGAGGCCTTCCTCTACGAGGAGCAGACGCGCCGCGGGGTCTCGGCGACACACTTCGCCGAGTTCGACGACGTGGGCGACCACTGTACCGTCTGCCACAAGTGCAAGAACCCGTGCCCGGTGGACATCGATTTCGGCGACGTGTCCATCGCCATGCGTCACTTCCTGCGCGAGCAGGGCAAGAAGGGCTTCAATCCCGGCTCCGTCCTGGCCATGTCCTTCCTCAACGCCACCCGCGAACGCAGCATCGAGTTCATGCGCAAGATGATGATCGACTGGGGGTACCGGGCACAGCGCGCGGGATACGCGGCGGCCAGCCGGTTGGGAATCATCCAGGGCAGTACCCGCCACCCGCCGGCCACGGTGGGCAAGCCGGCGGTCACCGCCCAGGTGATCCACTTCCTCAACAAGCCCATGCCGGAGGACGTCCCCAAGCGGCCCATGCGTTCCCTGCTGGGTCTCAGCGATCCTCGCATGGTCCACATCCTGCGCAACCCGGCCAAGGTCGGGGAGGATTCCGACGCGGTTTTCTATTTTCCGGGCTGCGGCTCGGAGCGGCTGTTCTCCCAGGTGGGCCTGGCGACCCTGGCCTGGCTCTACGAGCTGGGCGCCCAGACCGTGCTGCCGCCGGGCTATCTGTGCTGCGGCTATCCCCAGATCTCCGCCGGCCACGCGGCCAAGGGCGAGGCCATCACCACTGCCAACCGGGTGCTGTTCCACCGGGTGGCCAACACCCTGAACTACCTGGACATCCGGACCGTGCTGGTGTCCTGCGGGACCTGCATGGACCAGTTGCTGAAGTACGAGTTCGAGCGCATCTTCCCGGGCTGCCGACTGCTGGACATCCACGAATACCTGCTGGAGAAGGGGGTGCGCACCGACGGCGTCCAGGGCATCCGCTACATGTACCACGACCCCTGCCACACTCCCATGAAGGTCCACAATCCCCTCAATACCGCCAGGACCCTCCTCGGCAAGGACGTGCGGCTGTCCGAGCGCTGCTGCGGCGAATCCGGCACGCTCGCGACCACGAGGCCGGACATCTCTACCCAGGTGCGTTTCCGCAAGGAGGAGGAGATCCGCCGGGTGGCGGACGGCATCCGTGCGGCGGAGGGCGACGGACCCATCCGGCTGCTGACCTCCTGCCCTTCCTGCCTTCAGGGTCTGGCCCGCTATCGGGAGGATGCCGGGGTGGAGGCGGACTATCTGGTCATCGAACTGGCCCGTCTGCACCTGGGGGAGGGATGGATGCAGGACTTCCTCGACCGTGCGACTCGGGGCGGCATGGAACAGGTGCTCTTGTGAGTGAGGAGTCAGGTGTGAGGCGTGAGGCGGATTGTCCCCTGTGCACGGGAGAGGGGGGTGAGACGCTCTGGCGCGACGGCTTCTGCCGGGTGGTCTGGGTGGACGATGGGGATTATCCGGGGCTTTGCCGGGTCATTTTGAACGCCCACGTGCGTGAGATGACCGACCTGCCGGAGGCTGAGCGCAGACGCCTGATGGCCGTGGTGTTCACAGTGGAGGCGGCGGTCCGGGAGATCCTGGCGCCGGACAAGGTCAACCTGGCCAGTCTGGGCAACTTGGTGCCGCACCTGCATTGGCACGTCATCCCGCGCTTTGTCGATGACCGGCATTTCCCCGATCCCATCTGGGCGCCGCCGCGCAGGCCCGCAAGAAGCCGCCCCGACCGGGAGTCGATCAGGCAACGGCTTTCGTCTCGCCTGGCGCAGACGCTATCGGGCTCGACACTTCCGGGATGACGCGCTCTCCGGGGAATGCCGCGGTGAAGGTGCTGCCCTTGCCCGGGGTGCTGGCCACCTTCAGGCGCCCCTGGTGCCTTTGCAGCACGTGCTTGACGATGGCCAGGCCCAGGCCGGTGCCGCCGGTGGCACGGGAGCGGCCCCGATCCA
>JBJKSP010000395.1:0-8447 GCA_046703865.1 Thiobacillaceae bacterium | reverse complement strand
GTACCCGCCTGGTACGGGGGTCTGCCGCGCACGTCCGGACAGGTGGCCATCACGCCCCTGGCGTTTTCCAATGCCCTGCGCACCTTCTACAGCATGGTCTACCGTCCCAAGGAAGACATGCGGCACGAGCATGCGGGGCTGCGCTATTTCGTGCGCCGCCTGAGCTTCGATCACCACGTGGCCCCCCTGTTCGGGCCCAGCCTGTTCGCGCCCGCCGAGCGCCTGGTCTTCCGCGCGGCCGCCAGGCTGCAGGCGCTGCAGTCCGGCAGCCTCAACCTGTACCTGGGCATCATAGGCCTGCTGCTTGCGCTGATCCTGCTCGTGCCGCTGGTCTGAACGCATGGGCGGCCAGGCGTTGAACGATTCCGGAGTCACAGGAGACGGATATGCTCGAAATCGCCATACCCGGCGGGGAGCCCATGCTCCTCCATCACTTGGTGCTGGATTTCAACGGCACCCTGGCCTTGGATGGCGACCTGCTGCCCGGGGTGGACGAAACCCTGCGCACTTTGGCGGGACGTCTCGGCATCCACGTGGTGACGGCGGACACCTTCGGTCGGGTGCGTGACGCCCTGGCCGGCATTCCCTGCCGCCTGACGGTCCTGCCCCCGGAAGGGCAGGACCTGGCCAAGCTGCGCTATGTGGAGGAGCTGGGCCCGGAGCGTTGCGCGGCAGTCGGCAACGGCCTCAACGACCGGCTGATGCTGATGGCGGCGCGGCTGGGCATCGCCGTGGTCCAGGGCGAGGGGGCTGCGGTGGAGACCCTGCTGGCGGCCAGGGTGGCCGCGCCCGACATCCATGCGGCCCTGGGCCTGCTGCTCAACCCGGCACGGCTCCAGGCTACGCTGCGGGTGTGACGTCGGACAGGTGATGCCTAGGGCTGCCCGACGCGTCCGGCAGCCGGTCGCCGTGACGAATACCGTTTTTATTTCCATGGTCTGACCGTCTGACGCGATGGGAGACCGGCCTCGATGTCCAGTCCCCGGTTTCAGACCGCCGACCATCCATCGGCGCCCATGAAACCTGAAATGGTCGATCCGGGCCAGGGCCGCTGGCGGCCCATCTGTCGGCGACGTAGGCCAGCAAGTCATAATCGTCAGGGAGGCGGAATTCCTCCCCCAAACCGAGGCGGACCGGGGTGGAACCTGTCCGGACGGCGCGGGTGACCGTTTCAACGTGCTCGACCAGGGGCCGAGTGTCCATGTGCCGGCTACTGGTGCTGTGAGCTATGGGCTTGCTCAAAGGGCCTTTCCCCCAGGTCGTACCGGTGTGATTGCCGCGGAGCCTGGCGTCAAGGCCGGCTTCAAAGCGGACCAGCGGTGACCAGCGATCCAGCCAGTCATCCACCATCTCGATCTGCCTCGGGGCCAGGCCTTGCCGCCCCAATGGCGCCAGGAGCAGGGCCTGGACATATTCGTTGGTGCAACTGGACTCCCCCGGATCGTGGTTGTAGAGCTTCAAGGCATCCCCCTGGAAACGGTCGAACTCGGCCAGGCGATGAAGGTTGTGGACCCTGAGCCACAGTTTTTCATCAATCTGCTCATTGCCAATGTAGCGCCATTTGAGGATGTCGGCGAATCCACGGAGGGCGCGCGCCGTGACTAGAGGTATAAACGGCTCCATCCGGCTGCAGCCGGAATTGGATACGAAATCCATCAGCAAGGCATGGTAGCCCCGCGTCGCTTCCCAGTAGAACGCGTGGATGGACGCCCAGAGATCCCCTTCGTTAATGTTGGAGGGGGACCTGCGGTACAGATACTGGGTGCAAAGGATGTGCTGCAGCTCCCGCGCCTGCTCGTCCAGATGCATCAGGCTCCGGAGGCGTTTCCTGGATAACGGCGGTGGGGCATGGTTGAATTGGATGAGGGTCCGCACCATGTCTCCGTGGGCGCTGTAGACGAATTCGGGCGAAACCGCCTGCATCCAGCGCGAGACGGTCTGCAGGACGCTGGCCGGGCCATCGCCCGATTTCCTGATCCTGATCGAAGGGAACACAGGATCGATGCTCAAGCTAGGGCCTGCCCGGGATAGGCCCACCAAACAACGTTGACTCGAACCGAGCGGACGTGGCCATCGCGCACCACAACCAGCTTCTCCGGACCTCGGGCGCTGCTTGGGTGTCGGGTGGACGGGTCTCGCCCAGGGGCTTTCAGACTCTTTTTTTGCAAGATGACCTCCGGCGGTTGAACAGACAGGCGGCCATTTCGCCGCGTCCGTGAAAAGCATCATCCATGCCAGACCATGTTTTCTTTGTTTCTTCATGGGGATATACGGACAGGGCGGTCTTGGCGACGTCGGGCAGGAGGGTATGGAGCCCGATCCTGTCACCAGATGCCGACGCTCAGCCCCTGTTACTTCAGAACCTGTTGTTCCCGGACGTGTTTGTCTGTCGCCTCAAGGCGACAGGACGAGGCGTCCCCAGTGTGGCGGAGCAGCACGCGGTCGGTGTGGCATGTTCAGAATGACGGATGGCATCCGGATGGGAAGAACGGGATGCACAGGGCCAAGGTGCGGCTGAGGCCAGGCGCGTGGCGTCCGGCCCGGTTCAGGCTGACGTGCCGGATCTGCGGGCGGTCGAGGCCTTCCGGGTTTACTTCTTCCTCGGCGGCAACAGGTCGGTGATGGTGCCCTCGGCCATCTCTGCGGCGAAGCAGAGGGTCTCCGAAAGGGTGGGGTGGGCGTGGACGGTGAGGCCGATGTCCTCCGCGGTGGCGCCCATCTCGATGGCCAGCACGGCTTCGGCCAGGAGTTCGCCGGCGTTGATGCCCACGATGCCGGCCCCGATGACCCGGCCGGTCTCCTTGTCCAGGATCAGCTTGGTCATGCCGTCGGTGCGTGCGATGGAGAGTGCCCGTCCGCTGGCGGCCCAGGGGAAGGCACCCTTCTCGATCTCCATGCCCCGGGCCTTGGCCTCGGTCTCGGTGATCCCGGCCCAGGCCACCTCGGGGTCGGTATAGGCGACGGCGGGGATGGCCAGGGCCTGGAACTCCACCTTGTGGCCGGCGATGACCTCGGCCGCCACCTTGCCCTCGTGCACCGCCTTGTGGGCCAGCATGGGCTGTCCGACGATGTCGCCGATGGCGTGGATGTGGGGGACGTTGGTGCGCTGCTGCCTGTCCACGGGGATGAAGCCGCGCTCGTCCACGGTGATGCCGGCGGCCTCGGCGCCGATGAGCTTGCCGTTGGGGCGGCGGCCGATGGCCACCAGGACCCGGTCGTAGACCTGGGTCTCGGTCTGGTCCCCGGACTGCGTCGTGACGTGGATGCCGTCTTTCTCCGCCTCCATGCCGGTGACGCCGGTGTTGAGCAGGATGCGCTCGAAGCGTCCCTCCATGCGCTTGGCCAGGGGGCGCACCAGGTCCGGGTCGCAGCCGGGGATGAGCTGGCCGCCCAGTTCCACCACGCTGACCCGGCTGCCCAGGGCATCGTAGACCGTTCCCATCTCCAGGCCGATGATGCCGCCGCCGATCACCAACAGGCGCTTGGGCACGTCGTTGAGGGCGAGGGCCGCGGTGGAGTCCATGACCCGGGGATCGTCGGGCTGGAAGGGCAGCTTGATGGCCTGGGAGCCGGCGGCGATGACGGCGTGGTCGAATGACAGGGTCTTGACCGAACCGTCGCCTTCGGTGACCTGGAGCCGGTTGGGGCCGGTGAATCGGCCCGTTCCGGTCACCACGGTGACCTTGCGCTGCCTGGCCAGTTGGGCGAGACCGCCGGTGAGCCTGGCGACCACATCGTTGGATTTCCACCGGCGCAATTCATCCAGGTCAACCTTGGGCTTGCCGAAGCTCAGGCCGTGGGCGGCCATCTCCTCGGCCTCGGTGATGAGCCGGGCGGTGTGCAGGAGGGCCTTGGACGGGATGCAGCCCACGTTGAGGCAGACGCCGCCCAGGGAAGGATAGCGCTCCACCAGCACCACCTGGAGCCCCAGGTCGGCGGCCCGGAAGGCGGCGGTATAGCCGCCCGGGCCCGCACCCAGGACCAGGACTTGGGCGTGGAGGTCGGCGGCTCCAGCTTCCGGGGATAGGGGATGGGGGATGGGGGATGGGGCTGCCAGGGTTTCTCCCATTACCCTTTCCTCATCCCTCATCCCCGATTCTGCTGTCTTGAGCAGCAGAATCGGTGTCCCCTCCGACACCTTGTCTCCCACCTTCACCAGCAACTTCTCCACCACGCCGGCCCGGGAGCAGGGGATGTCCATGGAGGCCTTGTCCGATTCCACTGTGATCAGTGAGGCATCCTTGGCCACGCTGTCGCCGGGGCTGACCAGGACGTCGATGACCTCCACATCCTTGAAGTTGCCGATGTCGGGGACCTGGATTTCTGTGCTCTGGCTCATGATTCAAATCGGGGATGGGTGATGGGTAGTGGGTGATGGGGAATGGGTAATGGATCATGGGGGAGGGCCGCCGGGGATCTCACATCCCCCATCCCCCATTCCCGTCCTTAAAGCAGCAACCGCCTGACGTCGGAGAGCATCAGGCGCAGATGGCTGGTGAAGCGCGCCCCGTCGGCGCCGTCGATGACCCGGTGGTCGTAGGACAGGGACAGGGGCAGCATCAGCCGGGGTTCGAAGGCCCGGGTCTGGGCGTTGTAGACCGGTTTCATGGCGGCGCGGGAGACCCCCAGGATGGCCACTTCCGGGCAGTTGATGACGGGCGTGAAGGCCGTGCCGCCGATGCCGCCCAGGCTGGTGATGGTGAAGCAGCCGCCCTGCATCTCCTCCACCTTGAGCTTGCGCTCCCGGGCGCGGGCGGAGTAGTCGCCCAGGTCCCGGGCGATGTCCATCACGTCCTTCCTGTTCACGTCCCGGATCACCGGCACCACCAGGCCGTCCGGCGTTTCGCAGGCAAAGCCGATGTGGAAGTACTTCTTCAGGACCAGGCTTTCGCCGTTCTCCGAGAGGGAGCCGTTGAACTGGGGATAGGTGCGCAGCCCGTTCACCACGGCCTTCATCAGGAAGGCGAGCAGGGTGAGCTTGACCCCCGATTTCTCCGCCTCCCCCAGCATGGACTTGCGGAAATCCTCCAGGTCGGTGATGTCCGCCTCGTCGAACTGGGTGACGTGGGGGGCCGTGACCCAGTTGCGGTGCAGGTTGGCCCCGGAGAGCTTCTTGATCCGGGACAGGGGCTGGGTCTCGATCTCGCCGAAATCGGCGAAGTCGATCTCCGGCGCCGGGGCCAGGCCCAGGCCGAAGCCCGCTGCCGCTCCGGCAGGCCGGGCGAGCTCGGCCTTGACCCAGGCCTGAACGTCTTCCTTGAGGATGCGGCCGCGGGCGCCGCTGCCCTTGATGCGGCCCAGGTCGGCGCCCAGCTCCCGGGCGAAGCGGCGCACCGAGGGGCTGGCGTGGGGCAGCTTGCCGGGGGCGAATTCCACCCGGGCGGCGACCGGCAGGGGGCGCTCCTTGGGCGGAATGGGTCCCTGGACCTCGGGCACCGGCTGGCTGGGCGGCGGCACGGTCGCCGCTTGCTCGGCGGCCGGGGGGGTGAAGGATTTCACCACCGGCGTACCGCTGGCGGCGCTGTCGGGCTGGACCGCCTCCATCAGCAGGATGAGACTGCCTTCCGAGACCTTGTCACCCACCTTGACCTTCAGCGCCTGCACCGTCCCGGCGAAAGGGGCGGGGATGTCCATGGCGGCCTTGTCGGATTCCACGGTCAGGATGGGATCGTCCGCGGCGAGCTGGTCGCCCGGCGAGACCATGATCTCGATGATCTCGACATCCTTGAAGCTGCCGATATCGGGGACGAGGACTTCCTTGGTGCTCATGTCTCGCCTCCTCAAGACTTCACCGGGTCGGGACGCTCGGGGTCGATCCCATACTTCCGGATGGCCTCGGCGGCCTGGCCGGCCGGCAGCGCCCCTTCGTCGGCCAGGGCCTTCAGCGCCGCCAGGGCGACGTAGTGGCGGTCCACTTCGAAGAAGCGGCGCAGGGCCTGCCGGGAATCGGACCGGCCGAAACCGTCGGTGCCCAGGGTCACGTAGCGGCGGTGCACGTAGGGCCGGATCTGGTCGGCAAAGGCACGCACGTAGTCGGTGGAGGCGATGATGGGCCCCTCGGTGCCGTCCAGGCAGTGTTCGACGTAGCTCAGCTTCTGGGGTTGGTCGGGGTGCAGCATGTTCCAGCGGTGCACCTCCCGGGCCTCCCGGGCCAGTTCGTTGAAGCTGGTGGCGCTCCAGACATCGGCGGCCACGCCCCAGTCCTGCTCCAGGAGCTCGGCGGCGGCGATGACCTCGCGCAGGATGGTGCCGGAGCCCAGGAGCTGAACCCTGGGGGCCTTGGTTTTTTTGCCTCTTCCAGATCCCTGACCCCTGATTCCTGATTTCCTGAGGTGGTAGAGGCCCTTGATGATCCCCGCCTCCGCGCCCTTGGGCATGGACGGATGGCTGTAGTTCTCGTTCATGACGGTGATGTAGTAGAAGAGGTCCTCCTGCTCCTGGAACATGCGGCGCAGGCCGTCCTGGAGGATCACCGCCAGCTCGTAATGGAAGGTGGGGTCGTAGGTGACGCAGTTGGGGATCAGGGCCGCCTGCACATGGCTGTGGCCGTCCTCGTGCTGCAGTCCTTCGCCGTTCAGGGTGGTGCGGCCCGCGGTGCCGCCCAGCAGGAAGCCCCGGGCGCGGGAGTCGCCGGCGGCCCAGGCCAGGTCGCCGATGCGCTGGAACCCGAACATGGAATAGAAGATGTAGAAGGGGATCATCTGCACCCCGGTGGCGCTGTACGACGTGGCGGCGGCCAGCCAGGACGAGAAGGCGCCCGCCTCGGTGATGCCCTCCTCCAGGATCTGCCCGCCCTTGTCCTCCCGGTAGTACATCACCTGATCACGGTCCACGGGGGTGTACTTCTGGCCTTCCGAGGAGTAGATGCCGAGCTGGCGGAACATCCCTTCCATGCCGAAGGTGCGCGCCTCGTCCGGGATGATGGGGACGATGCGGCGCCCCAGGCCCTTGTCCCGCAGCAGGGCGGTGAGCATGCGCACGAAGGCCATGGTGGTGGAGATCTCCCGTTCGCCGGTGGTCTCCAGCATGGTCTGGAACAGGGACAGGGGCGGGGCGGCCAAGGCGTCGGCCTGGCGCCGCCGGGTCGGCAGGTAGCCGCTCAGGGCCTCGCGCCGCCCATGCAGGTACTTCATCTCCGGGCTGTCTTCCGCCGGCCGGTAGAAGGGCAGCCTGGGCAGGTCCTCGTCGGCGATGGGGATCTGGAAGCGGTCGCGGAAGGCGCGCAGGTCTTCCAGGGCCATCTTCTTCTGCTGATGGGTGGGGTTCTGGGCCTCTCCGGAGGACCCCATGCCATAGCCCTTCACGGTCTTGGCCAGGATCACGGTGGGCTGGCCTTCGTGCTTCACCGCCGCCGCGTAGGCCGCATAGACCTTGTGGGGATCGTGCCCGCCCCGGTTCAGGCGCCAGATGTCCTCGTCGGACATGGCGGCCACCATCTCCTTGAGCTCGGGGTATTTGCCGAAGAAATGCTCGCGGGTGTAGGCGCCGCCCTTGGCCTTGAAGTTCTGGTATTCGCCGTCGACGCACTCCTCCATGACGCGCCGCAGCAATCCCTGGGTGTCGCGCGCGAGGAGCGGATCCCAACGCGATCCCCACAACACCTTGATGACGTTCCAGCCGGCGCCGAGGAAGGCCGCCTCGAGCTCCTGGATGATCTTGCCGTTGCCCCGCACCGGCCCGTCGAGGCGCTGCAGGTTGCAGTTGATGACGAAGATGAGGTTGTCGAGCCCCTCGCGCACCGGCATGGTGAGCGCACCCATCGACTCCGGCTCGTCCATCTCCCCGTCGCCGAGGAATGCCCACACCTTCCGGTCGGAGGGCTTGGTGAGGCCGCGGTGCTCGAGGTAGCGGATGAAGCGCGCCTGGAACATCGCCATCATCGGCCCGAGTCCCATGGAGACGGTCGGGAACTGCCAGAAATCCGGCATCAGCCAGGGATGCGGATAGGAGGAGAGACCCTGACCGGGGCCGCCGGCCTCCTGGCGGAAGTGATGCAGCTGACTCTCGGTCAGCCGTCCCTCGAGATAGGCGCGCGCGTATACCCCGGGAGAGGAATGTCCCTGGATGAAGACGAGATCGCCGGGATGCTCCACCGAGGGCGCGCGCCAGAAATGGTTGAATCCCACCTCGTAGAGCGTGGCCGAGGAGGCGTAGCTCGAGAGGTGCCCGCCGTACTCCGAGGAGATGCGGTTCGCCTGCACGACCATCGCCATCGCATTCCAGCGGATGTAGGCCTCGATCCGCCGCTCGAGCGCGCGGTTGCCGGGATACTGCGGCTCGCGCCCGGTCGGAATGCTGTTGACGTAGGCGGTGTTCGCCTTGAACGGCAGGTAGGCGCCGCTGCGGCGCGTGTAATCGATCAGACGCTCGAGGAGGAAGTGCGCGCGCTGCGGACCGTGGGTCTTCAGCACCGAGTCGATGGACTCGAGCCACTCATGGGTTTCAAC
>JBJKSP010000394.1:0-5087 GCA_046703865.1 Thiobacillaceae bacterium | reverse complement strand
GCCCAGCACGGTCTGGGCGTAACGTGTGAAAGCGCTTTGCTGCATGGCGTTTGTCCCCCTCGATCAGCCTGGCGAGATTTAGTGTCTTCGGAGGCAAACGTCAAGCCGCATCAGGTCGGATGACGCCACAGGATTGAAGGAAGCATATAGACCCATGGAGATCACCGTCTATCGCGACCGGCCGCTGACGCGGGAATCCCGCACCCTGCCCGCCGCCGTCTACAACCTGGCCCGCACCCTGCAGGCACGCAGCCCTTCTGGCGTCGCCTTCGTGCCCATCCGTTCCATGCAGGTTTTGGCCATCCTGGACGCCGAGGAATTCGTGTTCCTGGACAGCCAGTACAAGAGCTGGGTGATGGTGGCATGGCGGCAATTCCGCCCCGACGCGCGCGCCGCGCTGGACGAGCCTGTGACCTTCGAGTCCGTTTGCTACGAGGAAGACGGCGTGGAGGCCATGAAGCGCCTGCCGCAGGAGTTCCACCAGGCCCTGGTCGACCTGGCGTCCAAGCAGAAGATCGACGGGCCGGCGCGGGTGCTCAAGTTCACCGGCCGCCGGCCGGCCTGACCCGTCCGCACAGGCGCTCAGCCATGGGTCTGCCCATGGCCGTTGGCGTGGGCCGGCTTCTTGCCGGCCGTGATGCGGTCCATCACCGCGAACAGCACGCCGGACAGGACGAAGGTCATGTGGATGCCCACCTTCCAGGCCAGATGCTCGCTGCTCATGGACTCCAGGTGCATGAAGGCCTTCAACAATTCGATGCCCGAGATGGCCACGATGGAGCCGATCAGCTTCATCTTCAGCTCGGCGAAGCCCACGTGGCCCATCCAGGACGGCCGGTCCTCGTGGTCGCCGATATCGATGCGGGAGACGAAGTTCTCGTAGCCGGCGAACACGATGATGATGAGCAGGTTGGCCACCATGACCACATCCACCAGGGACAGCAGGCCGATGATCACCTCGCCGCCCTCGGCGTTGAACACCAGGGGCGCGAAGTGCAGGAACTCCTTGGCGAACTTGACCAGCAGCAGTCCGAGGGCCAGCACCAGCCCCAGATAGAAGGGGGCCAGCAGCCAGCGGCTGCCGAAGATCAGGGTTTCCAGGCGGTGTTCCAGTTGCTTCATGACATGCGTTCCTTGCGGTGGCGGGTGGCGATGAGGCTGGCCGCCACCGAGGCGGCCAGGATGAGGGCGACCATGCCCAGGGCCAGGCCGATGGGCACTTTGTAGAAATCGGCGATGAGCATCTTGGTGCCCACGAACACCAGCACCAGGGCCAGGCCGTACTTGAGCAGGTGGAAGCGGCCGTTGAGGTCGGCCAGCAGGAAGTACAGGGATCTCAGGCCCAGGATGGCGAAGATGTTGGAGGTAAAGACGATGAAGGGGTCGGCGGTGACGGCGAAGATGGCCGGGATGCTGTCCACCGCGAAGACCACGTCGGAGGTCTCGATGAGGATCAGCACCAGGAACAGGGGCGTGAACCAGCGCGCGCCGTTCCGGAGCACGGTGAAGCGCTCGCCGTGGTAGTCGCGGCTGATCCGCAGGTGGCCGCGCATCCAGCGCAGCACCGGGTTGGCGCTCAGGTCGGCGGTGTGTTCCGCGAACACCAGCATCTTCACCCCGGTGACCACCAGGAACAGGCCGAACAGGTACAGCACCCAGTGGAACTGCTGCACCAGCCAGGCGCCGCCCAGGATCATGCCGGCGCGCATGGCGACGGCCCCCAGCACGCCGTACAACAGCACCCGGCGCTGGTACTCCGCCGGTACGGCGAAGTACCCGAAGATCATGATGAACACGAAGATGTTGTCCACCGACAGGGACAGCTCGATCAGGTAGCCGGCCAGGAACTCCAGGGCCTTGGCGTTGGCCGCCTCCCGGCCGAGGGCGCCGTCCAGCCACCACCACAGCAGGCCGCAGAAGGCCAGCGAGAGGCTCACCCACCCCAGGCTCCAGCCCAGGGCCTCCCGGGGCGATACCCTGTGGGCGCGGCGTCCCCCCAGGACAAACAGGTCCAGGGCCAGCATGGCCGCCACGAAGGCCACGAAACCCGCCCAGAAGGCGGGGGTGGCGATGCCGGCCGCTTCCACTTAGCGCGACCGGCCTTCGTCCAGGGCCTCCAGGGCGGCGATGCGGGTCTCCAGGGGCGGGTGGGTCATGAACAGGGCCCGGATGCCGCCGCCCTTGCCGCCGTTGATGCCGAAGGCTGCCAGCTTGTCGGGCAGGGGCTGGGGCTCGTGCAGGCTCCCGAGGCGCTTCAGGGCGTCGATCATGGCCTGCCGCCCGGCCAGGGCGGCGCCGCCCCCGTCGGCGCGGAACTCCCGCTGGCGGGAGAACCACATGACGATCAAGGAGGCCAGGATGCCCAGCACCAGCTCCGAGACGATCATGGTGACGAAAAAGGCCGGCCCGGCACCCCGTTCGGTCTTGAACACCAGCTTGTCCACCAAGTGGCCGATCACCCGGGACAGGAAGATGACGAAGGTGTTCACCACCCCCTGGATCAGGGCCAGGGTGACCATGTCGCCGTTGGCGGCGTGGGAGACCTCGTGGCCCAGCACGGCCTCGGCTTCCGCCCGGGTCATGTTGCGCAGCAGGCCGGTGGACACCGCGATGAGGGAGGCGTTGCGGCTCATGCCGGTGGCGAATGCATTCACGTCCGGGGCGTCGTAGACGGCCACCTCGGGCATGCGGATGCCGGCGGTCCGGGCCTGGCGCTCCACGGTCTCCATCAGCCAGCGTTCATCGGCGGTGCGCGGCTCGGCGATGACCCGGGCGCCCACCGAGCGCTTGGCCATCCACTTGGACAGGGCCAGGGAGATGAAGGCGCCGCCGAAGCCCAGGACGGCGGCAAAGATCAGCAGGGCGTTGAGGTTCAGGCCGTTGGCATTGAGATAGGGCTCCACCCCCAGCAGGCGCATGGTGACCGACAGCACCAGCACGATGGCCAGGTTGGTGGCAAGAAAGAACAGAACGCGTTTCATGGGTCCTCGCAGAGGGAAGATGCAACGGCTGGCATGCTAGCCGAGCTTGTTTATCAGAAAAATTCGAATATTCCTGACTTATACTTCGTCAATATCGAATAAGGACGGCATGCTCAACTACAAGCAACTCCACTACTTCTGGAGCGTGGCCAGAGCCGGCGGGATCACCCGGGCCAGTGAACGACTGCACCTGACGCCCCAGACCCTGTCGGGCCAGATCACCCTGCTGGAGGACAACCTGGGCGTGGCCCTGTTCCGGCGGGTGGGACGGCGGCTGGAACTGACCGAGACGGGGGAGCTGGCGCTGGCCTACGCCGACGATATCTTCCGCGCCGGCAGCGAGCTGGAACAGATGCTGCGGGCCGGGCCGGCCGGCCGGCCATTGCTGCTGCGGGTGGGCATTGCCGACGTGGTGCCCAAGAGCGTCGCCTATCGCCTGCTGGCCCCCGCCATGGAGTTGAAGGAGCCGGTGCGCCTGATTTGCCGCGAGGACAAGCTGCCCCGCCTCCTGGGAGAGCTGGCCATCCACCATTTGGACCTGGTCATCTCCGACAGCCCCATCCCGGCCGAGGCCGAGATCAGGGGCTACAGCCACAAGCTGGGCGGCGGCGGCGTCAGCCTGCTGGCGGTGCCAGCCTTGGCAAAAACACTGAGGAAGAACTTCCCGGCCAGCCTTGAGGGCGCGCCCCTGCTCATTCCCGGGGAGGGCACGGGATTGAGGGGCCGTTTGCTGCGCTGGCTGGCGGCCCAGGACCTGCATCCGCGCATCGTGGGCGAGTTCGACGACAGCGCCCTGATGCGCGCCTTCGGGCAGGGAGGCAGCGGCGCGTATCCGGCACCCGCGCTCATCGCCGACGAGGTCTGCCGGCAGGACGGGGTTCAGCTGGTGGGGGAGGCGGGAAACGTACAGGAGCGCTTCTACGGCATCTCGGTGGAGCGCCGCCTGAGCCACCCGGCCGTGCTGGCCATCCTGCGGGCGACCAAGCCGGAGGCGGAAGGCGAAGGGGATTAGGTTCGGCGTGGCGTCTTTCGCAGTGTCCGGGAACTCGAACAGACCATCACCCACTATCTGGAGCTTCGCAATGCCTCACCCAAACCTTACCGCTGGACCGCGACTCCCGATCGCATCTTGGCAAAAGTCGCCAAAGCCAACGATTCGTTGAAAACGGTGCACTAGGTGCTGATGGCCGGGCCCTTGGCACCATCGAGGGAATCGCCGCCCTGCTCAAGCTGTTCTCGACCCCCTTCTCCGCCCTCTCCGACTGGGTCGGCCGCCTGCGCCGGCTGGTCGGCGGCTACCTGGCCTTCGGCCTAGGGCCTGATCGCCACGGACGGGACCTTGCT
The DNA here is from genome assembly GCA_046703865.1 of Thiobacillaceae bacterium. Lineage (GTDB taxonomy): Bacteria > Pseudomonadota > Gammaproteobacteria > Burkholderiales > Thiobacillaceae > JBJKSP01. The sequence continues at coordinate 762 of JBJKSP010000394.1, read as the reverse complement.
GTACCTGCCGTTCGCCCTTTACGGCCCGTTCATGGCCGCCACCCAGGGCGTGGAACAGGCCCTGCCCGCCGGCCCGGCCGCCACGGCCGGATAGCGCCTCCTCCCACGCTCGGCCGGAAAGCGCCGCGGCACGCATCTTTTCGGTTCGGTGCGATCGGCACTGCCTGACAACCCTCCCGACTGCGCAAGTTTCCGCGAACACTTTTTGCGCACTGCAAAGGTTGTCGGCCCTCGTCACACCAGGACATCAATATTTTTTATTTTTTATTCAATGAGTTATCAAGCTGGCCCGGACCTTGCAATTGCTCCCCCACTTCTATCGCCACGGGAGGGCCTCATGACGGCCTATACTGCCATTCCGGATTCCGATCCGCCCGTACCCCTTACGGATCATCCATGCGAAGGGCTGCGTCGCCTGGCCCCGGCCGCCGACACTGCGCCGATGTCCTGGACGGCCCGGCCGGTCAGGGTCGTGATCTATTCGCACGACACCTTCGGGCTGGGCCATCTGCGCCGCAATCTCGCCATCGCCGAGCGGCTGCTCGCCCGACCGGGTGCATTCTCCGTCTGCCTGCTGACCGGCTCCCCCGTAATCCGGCAATGGCAGTTACCGCCAGGCCTGCGCGTGCAGCCGCTGCCGTCGGTAGTGAAGACCGGGGCCGAGAAATACGCCTCGCGCGACCCCGGCCAGCTGTTCGGCATGGTGAAGGGCTACCGTGAGGCGCTGATCCTGAAGACCGTTCTCAACGAGCGGCCCGACGT
>JBJKSP010000393.1:0-3842 GCA_046703865.1 Thiobacillaceae bacterium | reverse complement strand
GGAGTGTCTGCCTGTCGTTCCCTGCAGCCCCCGTTGGGGGATGTAGGCTTTGCGACAGGCGTCCGCTCATAAATTATGTTTAGGATCAATATCCTGTCGTCTGGCATGGGCCTTGCACGGATAGGGTCGTAACCATCCCGCGTCCATGCCATGCAAGCCAAACAGATCGCCGAACTGCTGAACGAGCCCGCCTGCGCTCACAACACCAAGTCCAAGTCCGGCTGCGCCAAGCCCAAGCCCGGCGCCACCGCCGGCGGCTGCGCCTTCGACGGCTCCCAGATCGCCCTGCTGCCCATCGCCGACGTGGCCCACATCGTGCACGGCCCCATCGCCTGCGCCGGCTCCTCCTGGGACAACCGGGGCACCCGTTCCTCGGGGCCCGCCCTGTACAAGATCGGCATGACCACGGACCTCACCGAGCAGGACGTGATCATGGGCCGCAGCGAGAAGCGCCTGTTCCACGCCATCAAGCAGGCGGTGGACGAGTACCAGCCGCCCGCCGTGTTCGTGTACAACACCTGCGTCCCGGCCCTGGTGGGCGACGATCTGGATGCAGTGTGCAAGGCCGCCAGCGAGCGGGTGGGCGTGCCCGTGGTGCCGGTGGACTGCGCCGGCTTCTACGGTACCAAGAACCTGGGCAACCGCATCGCCGGCGAGTCCATGTTCAAGTACGTCATCGGCACCCGGGAGCCCGATCCCCTGCCCGAGTCCGCGCAAAGGCCCGGCATCTGGGTGCACAACGTCAACCTGATCGGCGAATACAACATCGCCGGCGAGTTCTGGCAGGTGCTGCCCCTGTTCGACGAACTGGGCATCCGCATCCTTTGCACCCTGTCCGGCGACACCCGCTTTGCCGAGGTGCAGACCATGCACCGGGCCGAGGCCAACATGGTGGTGTGCGCCAAGGCCCTGCTCAACGTGGCCCGCAAGATGGAGTCCACCTACAAGATTCCTTTCTTCGAGGGCAGCTTCTACGGCATCACCGACACCACCCATGCCTTCCGGGAGATCGCCCGCCTGATCGGCGATCCGGACCTTGCGGCCCGGGTGGAACAGGTCACCGCCCGGGAGGCGGCCAAGGCCCACGCCGCCCTGGAACCCTGGCGCGCGCGGCTCAAGGGCAAGCGGGTGCTGCTCTACACCGGCGGCGTGAAGTCCTGGTCCATCGTCTCGGCGCTCCAGGACCTGGGGCTGGAGGTGGTGGCCACGGGCACCAACAAGTCCACGGAAGAGGACAAGGCGCGCATCCGCGAGTTGATGGGCGAGAAGACCAAGATGATCACCGACGGCAGCCCCAAGGCCCTGATCGGCATCGTCAGGGAATACGGCGCCGACATCCTCATCGCCGGCGGCCGGAACATGTACACGGCCCTGAAGGCCCGCATCCCCTTCCTGGACATCAACCAGGAGCGGGAATTCGCCTACGCCGGCTACCAGGGCATGGCCGAGCTGGCCCGCCAACTGGCCCTGACCATGGAAAGCCCCGTGTGGCAGGCGGTCAGGAAGCCGGCACCCTGGGCCAAGGTACCTGGAGTGGCCGTGGCCTGAAAGTGACGTGGCTTTGGCTCATCTTGTTTCCATGGGCGAGTGACTCAAGTGCGAGGCAAGGTGGGCGCCTCTGGCATATCCGGACATTCTGCGGCGGGCCGGGTGCTATACTCGCCCCGCCCCTGGTGTGGGCACTTCCTTTCCCAGGCCCGGCCACCCGCCGGGCAAGTTCCAAAGTCATCTCCTCGGACCGGATAGCGGCGCATCAGACGGTTTATTCGTGCTGCGGCCAGACCGCACCTAATCCCCACCTTGGAGAAGACCATGAAAACCCGATTCCTTGTCCCCGTATTTGCCGCCCTGCTGGCACCCGCCCTGTCCGTCCAGGCCCAATCCCCCGTGGAAGCTTTCAACCCCATGTCCATGATGGTGCCCATGATGACGCCCTTCGGCGCGATGCTGGTCCCCATGATGGCCCCCCTGGCCAACCCCGCGGCGATGATGAATCCCATGGCCATGATGCCGTCCGCGCCGGGCCTGCCCCCAATGCCCGGCTTTGGTGCCCCGGGAATGACTCCCTTCCCCGGTCGCCAGGCCATGCAGCAACCCTATGGCATGCCTCCCATGCCCGGGCCGTTCCCCGCCGCCATGCCGGGACTGCCGCCCCCCGGCTTCGGCCAGATGCCGCAGCCCTTCGCCATGCCCCAGATGGCCAACCCTTTCGTAAACGCCAACCCCATCGCCAACGCCAACCCCTTCGCCAACGCCAACCCTTTCGCGAACGCCAATCCCTTCGCCAACGCCAACCCTTTTGCCAACGCCAACCCCTTCGCCAACGTCAATCCCTTCGCCAACGCCAATCCCTTCGCCAACGCCAATCCCTTCGCCAGCTTCATGCCGGCCATGCCGTTCCCCGGTTTCGGTCAGGGTGGACAGCCCTTCCACGGCTTCGGCCAGGCCCCACAGCCCGTTGCCTTGCCGTTCATGCCCAACTTCATGCCCCCCAGGTGACGTAGAGGTCCGGAAAAATGCGCCATCCGATCCGCACCGCAGTCACCCATGCGGTGCGTGATCCGAGCGATCCCCGTCCCCTGAGACCCATCCCCCTTGCCCTCCCTCCCCGTCGCCGACCGTTATCAGGTCAAGTTCGAGACCCTCTCCCTGGGCCATGTGGAGTACCGCATCCGCTCCCTCAGGGACCGGCAGCAGTTCAATGATCCGGACGGTGAAGCGGAAGGACTGGGCATCACCTCCGCGAACTGGCCCTTGTTCGGGCAGGCCTGGCCCTCCGGCCGCGTGCTCGCGGACGCGATGCACAGTTTTCCCATCGAAGGGAACGCATCCTGGAGATCGGCTGCGGCCCGGCCCTGTCCAGCCTGGTTCTGCACCGCAGGGGTGCGGACATCACCGCCAGCGACAATCACCCCCTGGCGGCTGTGTTCCTGGCCGAAAACCTGCGCCTGAACCACCTGGGCCCCATCAAGTTCCATACCGGTGACTGGTCCGACACCGGCGCCGCGCCGGGGCAGTTCGACCTCATCATCGGCAGCGACGTGCTGTACGAGCGGGACCAGCCCCAAGTCCTGTCGGATTTCATCGACCGGCACTCCGGTCATCGTGTCGAGGTGATCATCGTCGACCCGAACCGGAGCAACCGGGCCAAGTTCAATCAGCACATGACCTGTCTCGGATATGCCCACAGCGAGGCGAGGGCGCCGGCCCGACAGACCGACGGCGCCTCCTACAAGGGGCGGATCCTGACCTACCGGCGGGACATGGACGACCGAGCCCGGCCATCGGGATGATTCGGCATGCGCACCTGAAAGGCGGCGGGCGAGGGTTGAGGCAACCTTATTCCGAATGTGCGCCAGGTGAAGGAAGCGGGAGCCGCAGGATAGGTTTCGACAGGCCGCCAGGGGGACTCCGCGCAGGGGAGATGGGTCTCTCACCATTTGCACGAGCGCCAGCGGTGAGGTCACATGCGCATCAGGCGGCAGTTGGGCAGGAACGGTCAGTCAGGGCGATCGCCGTGAATGGCCTGTGATCGGCCTAACGGGCCATCGGGCAATTCATAAAGCGGACACTCGCGAACGTCCGGTTCCTGGGCATCTGAACGGGTATAAACGCCCCCAAGCAGCCATAGCGCTTGCAAGTTGTGTCGGGCAGGTCACTAGGCGGTTGCAGTCATTCAACGCTTGAGTTGGGCGCTGGTCTGCTCACTCCCCACTCCCCACTCGCCATCCTGATCATCTGAGCGGTATCCGTAACATGGCCGAACTTGAGCCGCGTGTTAGCGTGAAAGAGATGGTATCCGAAGCGAGCACGGGCCTGGCCAGCGAAAGCCATATGGAGAA
>JBJKSP010000392.1:0-9632 GCA_046703865.1 Thiobacillaceae bacterium | reverse complement strand
GGCAGATCGGCCTGCTTCCAGCGCGCCAGGGGACCCACGCCGATGAGAAACAGCGCGGGCGTCATGAGGGGGACGAATACGGCATCGAAATAGGGCGGGCCGACGGAGATCTTGCCCAGGCCCATGGCATCGATGAACAAGGGATAGAGCGTACCCAGCACGACCGCGCCCAGGGCCGCCACAATCACCACGTTGTTGGCCAGCAGGAGGGATTCGCGGGAAAACCAGGAAAAACTGCCGCCGGTGATCATCTTGGGGGCCCGGAAGGCATAGAGCAGTAGCGAGCCGCCGATGACCACACCCAGGAAGGCCAGGATGAAGGCGCCGCGTTTCGGGTCGGTGGCGAAGGCATGCACGGAGGAGAGCACGCCGGAGCGCACCAGGAAGGTCCCCAGCAGGGAGAGCGAAAAGGCGGTGAGGGCCAGCAGGATGGTCCAGGTCTTGAACACCCCGCGCTTCTCGGTGGCGGCCAGGGAATGGATCAGGGCAGTGCCGGCCAGCCAGGGCATGAAGGAGGCGTTTTCGGTGGGGTCCCAGAACCACCAGCCACCCCAGCCCAGCTCGTTGTACGCCCACCAGCTGCCCCCGGTGATGCCTATGGTCAGGAACACCCAGGCCACGATGGTCCAGGGTCTGGACCAGCGCGCCCAGGCGGCGTCAAGCTTGCCGGACAGCAATGCCGCGATGGCGAAGGCGAAGGCGACCGAGAAACCCACATAGCCCATGTACAGCATGGGCGGGTGTCCCACCATGCCGGGATCCTGGAGCAGGGGGTTCAAGTCGCGGCCATCCGCGGGCGCGGGGTTGAGCCGGATGAAGGCGTTGGAGGCGAACAGCGACTAGATCAGGAAACCCGTGGCGATGAGCCCCATCACGCCGATCACGCGGGCGGCCATGTCTTCGGGCAGGTGCCTGCTCCAGATGGACACGGCGAGGGTCCAGATGTTCAGGATCAGGATCCAGAGCAGGATGGAACCCTCATGGGATCCCCAGGTGGCGGTGAACCGGTAGATCTTGGGCAGCTCCGAGAAGGAATTCTGGGCTACGTTCAGTACCGAAAAGTCGTTGACGAGGAAGGACCAGGCCAGACAGCCGAAGGCGATGGCCACGAAGACGAACTGTCCCTGGGCGGCCGGTCGCGCCACCGCCATCAGGGTGGCGTTGCCTCGCTGGGCGCCGACGATGGGCAACACGCCCTGGACGATCGCGAGCAGCAGGGCGACGATCAACGCAAAATTTCCGAGTTCCGGGATCATTTCCTAAGTACTCCTCCGTAGCATTTCGGTTTAGCCACCGATCCGGGCGTGATCGGCGGGCTGACTGGGATAGTGACGGACGCCTTCATTCCTGGAGCGTCTTCTGTGCCTTCTTGGCCTGCTCGATGGCACTGGCGGCCTCTGGCGGCATATAGTTTGCGTCGTGCTTGGCCAGCACCTGACTGGCGGTGAACAGGCCGTTGGGGCCCAGCCGACCTTCGGCCACCACGCCCTTGCCCTCCTTGAACAAATCCGGGAGCACACCGCTATACATCACATTGATGGAGCGCGCCGTGTCGGTGACCACGAAATGCACCGTGGTGCCGTTGGGATCGCGTTTCAGGCTGCCTTTCTCGACCAAGCCCCCGATGCGGAAGGTCCGGCCCGTGGGTGCGTCCCCTTCGGCCACCTGGGTGGGCGTGAAAAAGAACACCAGATTGTTGCGGAAGGCATTGAGGACCAGGATGACGGCGATACCCAGGCCGACCACGGACAAGCCGATGACAAGGAGTTTCTTGTTACGGGATTTCATTGATCCTCCCATTTGCGCATGCGTCTCAGGCGTTTGAGCGTGTCTTTACGACCATGTCTCAGCAGAATGATTTCCATCACGATGACGACCAGGGTCATGGCGTATGAACCCCATACGTACAGGGCATACCCGCCCATGGCCCAGAATGCGTCCCAGCTTCCCCAGTGCATCATGTCTCCAGTATTTCCTTGACCCACTCGGTGTGGCGTTCACGTTCCAGAATGATGGTTCGAACCCGGGCAAAGGCGGCCGCGATGGCGTAGAACCATGCCGCGATGGCCAGTATCAACATTCCGACCAGCATGATGGTGGCCATGGTGGGCGATTTCATGAAGCTGATCGTGGCCCCCTGGTGCAGGGTGTTCCACCACTTCACCGAGAAATAGATGATGGGTACGTTGATGGCCCCCACCAAGGCGAGCAGGCCGCCGGCCTTGTCGCCTCGCTGGGGATCATCGATGGCCGCCCACAGGGCCATGATGCCCACAAACAGGAACAGGAGGATCAGCTCCGAAGTGAGGCGCGCATCCCACACCCACCAGGCGCCCCACATGGGTTTGCCCCAGAACGCGCCGGTCCACAGTGCGACGAAGGTGAACATGGCGCCGGTGGGGGCCAACGCCCTGGCCATCATGAAGGACAGACGGGTCTTGAAGGCCAGCCCGATGGCGGACCAGAAGGCCATGACCAGATAGATGAACATGGACATCCACGCCGCCGCCACGTGGATCAAGATGATGCCGTAGGCCTCACCCTGCTGGAAGTCTGTGGGCGCCCTCAAGAATCCGACATACAGTCCTGCGACCCTCAGGATCGCCGCCCCACAGCCGAACCAGGGGATGGCCTTGCCCGCCAGCCTGTAGAAGGTCATGGGCGATGAATACTTGTAGAACGGAATAGCCATAATTCCTTCACTCGATGGAAACTCTAAGGGCGGCAGCGGCCACCCAGGGTGCGACCAGCAGACTCATGACCAGGAACGCCGCCAACAAAGACAGCTGCGCTTCCGCTCCGGTTCCCGACAGGGCACCATCCACCGCCCCGGCGCCGAAGATGAGGGCGGGCACATAGAGGGGCAGGATCAGCAGGGTCAGCAGCACCCCACCGCCCCGCAATCCCAGGGTCAGGGCCGCCCCCACGCTGCCCAGCAGCGACAGGATGGGGGTACCGATGAACAGGGAGGCCACCAGCACCGCGATGGCCTCGCCCGTGAGGGAGAACTGGACCCCCAGCACCGGGGCGATGACGAGCAGGGGGATGCCGTAGATCAGCCAGTGGGCCAGGGACTTGCCCAAGGTAAGCAACACGGTGGGTTGGGGAGACAACAGCATATGTTCCAGGCTGCCGTCCCGATGATCGTCCGCGAAGAGCCGGGACAACGAAAGCAGGGAAGCCAACAGGGCCGCCACCCATACCACCCCGGGTGCAATCATGCGCAACAGCGCGGGTTCCGCCCCCACGCCCAGGGGGAACATGCTGACCACCATGACGAAGAAGAACTGGGACGTCAGCCAGTCGCCGCGCCGGCGGGCGGCGAGCAGGAGATCGCGGCGGATGACGGTCAGGAGAAAGCGCAGCATGCCGGGTCATTGACCCACGGGTTCGACCGATTGGTCGCCCACACGTAAAGGCGTGATGGATACGCCTTCCAGGGAGACCGGCTGGTGTGTGGTCATGACCACCATGCCCCCATTGCCCGCATGCTCGCGCAGCAATCCCTCCAGCAGGGACACGCCGTGTACGTCAAGGCCGGTCAGAGGTTCATCCAGTATCCATAGGAGGGCGCCGGCGGTGAGCAGCGCGGTGAGGGCGACGCGCCGACGCTGGCCGAAGGACAGCACCCGGGTGGGCAGGTCCAGACACCGGGCCAGACCCATGCGGGTCAGGGTTTGTTCCGCCCGCACCTCGTCCAGTGCGCGGCCGGCCATGCCCGCAGTCATGCGCAGATTCTCCATGGGGGTCAGGTCATCCTTGATGGCGTTGACGTGTCCCAGGTAGGCCATCTCACGGTGATACTCCTCACGCATCCGATCGATGGGCTGGCCACGCCACCGCACCTCGCCCGCATAAGGTTGCGAGAGCCCGGTGAGCAGGCGCAACAGACTGGTCTTGCCCTGTCCGTTGCCGCCCTGTACGAGGAGAACGCTGCCGGGGCCGAGCCGAAACGCCATATCGGCAAACAATGCTCGCTCCCCGCGGTGACAGGCGAGACCATGGACGGACAGTTCTGCACCTGCCTGAGCCATCGCAAGCTATTTAACAAAAATGAGAAGAATAACCAGAAATGACTGTTAATCCAAGTTATTTAGATCTATGGGCGGCATCGCCCGCAGCCCGCCCACGCGATCCGGGTCGACAAAAAGAACCGCTGGCACTGGCTGTCCGTTACGCGAGGACGGCCGGTGGGCGTCCTCCCGTAGGGTGCCACATCAAGGGTTGTCCAACTTTGCGAGGACGGGGTCGAGTTGGGCCTTGCGGCCGGGTTCAAGGCGTATTGCCTCATGCAATGCCGCACGCGCCAGATCGGTGTTGCCTCCGTGCAGGGAGGCGATCGCCAGGCCGATCCAGGCCCTGGTGTTCTTGGGATCGATGGCAATCGCGCGCTTGAATTCCTTCACGCCCGCGTCGAAATCCCGGCGTGCGAGATACAATCCCGCGAGCCTCAGATGGGCTTCCGTAGAACGTGCGTCGTTCCTGGCGGCCTCCTGGTAAGACTTGAGCGCAAGGTCCAGATGCCCTTGGGACCATTGCCGGTCGCCCTGGGTGATCAAGGATGACGCGCCATCCGCCAGCGCCGGGCAGGCGAGCCAAGCCGCCATCGTCAGGGTTATCAATGCGGATGCAAGCTTTCGAGTGTTGATTTGCATGTGCTCAGTCCGGGAACGGTGAGAAAAAAAGGCCCTCCCGTGATGGGAGGGCCCATCTGCGTGGCGATTACTTCAGTTCGCCCTTGCCATAACGTTCTTCATAGGCCTTGCGCACCTTTTCGATGGCGCCCTTGCTGATGCCGTTGAAGTACCAGTCATGGCCCTCTATGGGCTTGAAGTACTTGGCCAGAAGCTCGTCGGCGAACTTCTCGTTGCCGTCCTTCTTACGTACGACCTCCTTCAGTTCCGGGATCCACTTCATGTAGGTGTGCTTGGACACCTCGTACATCCCGTGCCACCAGGTGTAATCCGGCCCGTTCATGGCGGCGCCTTGGCGGGCGCGTCGCCCTTCGTGGTGCCAGAGTTCGAACCAGGTCCACTCGATCTCCTCATCGAACGGTGCCCGGGTCAGATAGCCCTTCTTGTACAGCTCGCCCATGATGGCGGAGATGGGCTTGGCGAACTTGTCGTTGTAGAGGTCCACCACGTCGTCGAACTGCTTGTAGTGGTCGTCCACCGTATCCTTGGCGTGGCAAGCGACGCAGACCTTCTTCATCCTCTCCCGGCGCTGCTGCCAGGTCAGGATCTCCGCCACCTTGGCGCCCTTGACCTCGTCACCGATCTTGGGCAGCGGCCTGCTTTCGGGCTGGTCGAATTCATCGCCGTTGCTCAGCCGGATCAGGTTGATCTTGGTGGAAATGGGCGGCCGCAGCGTCCAGGAGATGCGCTCGCCCACATCATGGGTTTCGGCGATGCCGGGTGCGGCACCCATGTGGCAGCTCACGCAGGTGGGGGCGGCCGTATAGTCCACCCCGGCCACCCATTCCCTCAGGTTCAGGTGCATCTCTTTCGTCTTGGCGTGATAGATGATGCCGTGCTTGGACTCGTTGTAGATCTCGATGTTGGGATGATCGGGACCTACGTGGCACTTGCCGCAGGTCTCGGGCGTGCGCGCCTGGGCGACCGAGAAGCTGTGCCTGGCGTGGCAGGCCGTGCAGGAGCCGCGGGAACCGTCAGGATTGATCCTTCCGATCCCCGTGTTGGGCCAGGTCTGGGGCGTGGGCATGCCCTTGGCATCGACTTCAACGTTGGAGCCGTGGCATTGGCGGCAACCGGCATTGACCGCGGCGGGACCGCCGATCACCTCGCCGATGATGTTGTCCAGGGAGTTCAGGATTTCCGCCGCCTTGGCGTGGTGTGAACGGCTGAACTGCGCCACTTCCTGCGCGTGGCATGTGCCGCAGTCCTTGGGCGAGACGATGATGTGGATGCGGTACCTGTGGTGCATGAATCCGTCCTTGGCGCCTGCCTCGGCCTTGTGGCAGTCGTAGCAGCCCACCCCCCTGGGGGCGTGGGCGCTTTGCCGCCATTCCTCCACCAAGCCCGGCGTCACGTCGGTGTGACAGCTGACGCATTTCTTGTCGATGGCCTCGTCTGACGACGACTTCTTCCACGCGGCCGCGGCCGAGTTGGCGCCAAGCACCGACAACATACAGACCAGCACCATGCCAATCCATATCAATCGGTTTGTGAGTCCCCTCATGACATTTCTCCTCTGTGCAGTTTGAAAATGACCTGGCTCAGCCCGCGAACGGGTTGGAGCCTCGCGGGATGCGCTTGGGCATGGATACAGCAGGCACTGTGTATCAAAGGCCTTTGGGCAAAACTATGATCTGAATCAAGAATTCCGGGATTTCGGGCAGGGCGTGTAGGCCCGGGGGCACGGCGTCGCCTCCCGGAGGGTGATCGGGGGAAGCTCACTGCCGTCGCGGGGTCCGAAACTGCGGGTGAAGGGCGTGCGGGGGATGGAGGAGTCCGCCCTTCAGGCCTGGATGAACTCGATGATGCTCCCTAAGTTGTCATAATACCTGCGGACAGAAATAAAAAGGGCGGCCAAGGCCGCCCTAATCCCTTTCCAACCAAACTCAAACGTTTTCCGAGCCCTCGTGGATTGCAAGATGACGGGAGGCATGGTGCTCAAGCCACAGGCGGATTCGGTTGGCATCACCGATGCGCGACAGCCTGCCCCAGGAATCCAGCAATACGATGATGACGTCTTTCTCGGCGATCTTGGCCTGCATCACCAGGCAATGCCCCGCTTCGTTGATGAAACCGGTCTTGGAAATGCCGATGTCCCAGTTCTTGTAGCGGGTCAGGGCGTCGGTATTGTGGTAAACGAGGCGGCGTACCCTGCTGCCGACGGGGACATCGACTTGGTAGCTGCCGGTGGTGGTGATCTCACGGATCAGGGGATAGCGATAGGCGGCGCTCACGAGCTTGGCCAGATCGGCGGCGGTGGACTGGTTTTCGCTGGACAGTCCGGTCCCGTCCACGTAATGGGTGTTGTCCATGCCCAACTCAAGGGCCTTGCGGTTCATGGCGGCCACGAAGGCCGACCGGCCGCCGGGATAGGCCCGGGAGAGGGCCGCCGCCGCCCGGTTCTCCGAGGCGATGAGGGCCAGATGCAGCAATTCGCCACGGCTCAGGGTGGTGCCCACGGCCAGGCGGGAACGGGTGTGTTTCAGATGGTCCACGTCCTGAGCGCTGATGGTGATGTCATCATCCAGCGGCATGTGAGCATCCAGGGTGACCATGGCCGTCATCAGTTTGGTGATGGAGGCGATGGGGGCCTGTTGGTCCGGATTCTTCGCGTAGATGGGTTGACCGGTCTTCTGGTCCACGACCAGGGCGAGGGAGGAGCGCAGAATGGGATGGGAACCCGTGTAGGTCGACACGGGCGGGTGCCCGAGCCTGGCGTAGTGACGGTGATGGTGGTGGCGGTAGTGATGCTTAGTGCTCACCCGCCTGACCCGTGTCTTATGGGCATGCCGCGTACTTCTCAGGTGAGCGTGTCGGGTCCTTTTCGCGGTCGCCGCCCTTTTGGCACGGTGGTGATGCCTTTTGGCGTAGTGATGGCTGTGCTTGGTGGCCACAGTGGCATGCCTGATCTTCTTCACAGTCCTGTGGACGCTGCTGCCGGTATCGCCGGCGGATGCGGTCCAAGGCAGAAACAAGACGATAAACAGGGCCAGGAGCGGGATCAGCGTTTTTTTCATGTGTCAGCTCACGATGAAATCAGCTTGGGTTTGAAAGAAGCATTCCGTTTGCGTTTGAATGTAGCAAATATCGACCGTTATTTAAAACACTTTAGAAAATACATTAAGAGTTTCCTCGGGTTTATCAAGATCGACCGCACACTTCGGTTAGTCAGCCGCGGCGGTTACCCAGCAGACCTTCCAGGCTCTTCATCAGGTCTCCGGGCAGCAGGACGGTCTTGCTGCCCCCGGAAGCGGCCATCTCCTTCAAGGCGGACACGTATTTCTCACCCAGGAGGTAATAGGCGGGCAGATCCTTTTCGGGGATCGCCTCGGCGATGCGCTTGATGGCCTCAGCCGAGGCCGTCGCCAGCCGGACCTGGGCCTCCGCATCCCGCTTGGCCGACTCCAGGCGTGCCTCCGCCTCCAGGATGGTGGCCTGCTTGTCGCCCTCGGCCTTGGTGACCGTGGCCTTGCGTTCCCGCTCGGCCGCCGCCTGCAACTCCATGGAACGCTGCATGGTGGTGGAGGGCGAGATGTCCTGGATCTCCACGGACTTGAGGGTCAGGCCCCAGTCCGCCACGTCATCGGACATGGCGGCCTTGAGCTTGGCCTTGATCTGCTCCCGGCTGGACAGGGCCTGGTCCAGCTCCATGTCGCCGATGATGGCCCGCAGGTTGGTCTGGACCAGGTTCATGACCGCCGCCTGGAAGTTGGTCACGCCGTAGACCGCGCTCTGGGTGTCGGTCACCTTGACGAAGGCGATGGCGTTGGTGACCAGTACGGCATTGTCCCGGGTGATCACATCCTGCTGCGGGATGTCCAGGATCAGGTCCTTGGTGATGACCTTGTAGGCCACGTTGTCGATGTAGGGCACCAGCACGTGGAGGCCGGGCATGAGGGTGGTCAAGTACTTGCCGAGCCGCTCCACCACCCACTCTTCGCCCTGGGGCACGATGCGCACCCCCCGCCACAGGGTGACGAAGAGGAAGACGATAAGGACGATGGATACGATGGTGCCGCCCATGTTTCTTCTCCATTTCGCTCAGATCTTTTCGACTTTCAGCCTTTGCCCCAGCACATCCACGATCCTGGCCTTCTCGCCGGCGGCGATGGGTTCGTCGGCCACCACCGGCCAGCGGTCGGCACCCAGGACGGGGCGCTGGAACAGGATCTCGCCTCCCCCCGTCTCGCCCACCGGCCGGGTGATCAGACCGGTGATGCCCAGCACCCCCTCCTTGGCCCGGCCGGCGCGGGTGCGGTCCGGCACCTTGAAGTACCTGATCCAGACGCCCATCATGGCCAGCGAGGCGACCGCCCAGAGCACCAGTTGTGCCGCGAAGCCGGGCACGGCGAACAGGGTGACCACCCCGACCAGCAGGGCGCCCAGGCCGAACCAAATAAGGAAGAAGGTGGGCACGAGCATCTCCAGCACCACCAGTACCATGCCCAAGACCATCCAATGCCACCAAGCCAGTTCCATGCCGCGCGCTCAAGCGTATCGGTGCGGGCATTCTGCCATCACCCGCGCCTGACCCAAAGCGTCATCGTGCGGAATATCGACTTATCCGGTCCTTGAATCGCGACGGACTGGGCCGGGCTCCCCAATCGTTCGAATGGCATTCCCACGTCATTGAGCGGAGTTCGACCTTTGCAAACGATAACAGGTATCGGAAAATTGGCTGAACGGCCACCTTCGGGATTCCGAGCAACCGGCCGAATAAAACCTTATGCAGACGATTGCACTACTAAGCCTTTAGCAACAAAGGCCATTTGAATATTCTGAAATACATTCGATATCAAAGACATGGCGGTTTCAAGTTCCAAGTGCAACGTTAGAAGAATGCTTATTGGCGTGAGCCTCCTGGGCCTTTTTGAGCAACTCGGCATAGACCTCGAAAGGTGAGCGAATACTGTCAATCTTGCGCGGTCGGGAATTGCG